>NZ_JBSIUV010000020.1:0-50218 GCF_053654515.1 Helicobacter sp. T3_23-1059
CAGATGCTTTATCTATACTACAAAGCAAAAAATAATGCAAAAAAGCGCAAAAAGACAAATGCGATTGTAACAAAAAAAAAAAAAACGAGTTTAAAAAAGAGGCAATCAAATTGGTTTTGAAAAAGTTTTAAGGAAAAAGAGCTAGCGGGACTTTTAGGACGGTTTTAAAAACTTCTGGGATTTTTTTGGCAGTAGCACCACCAAAATCTTCTAGCCCAAGCCCACCTGCGTGGACATCTTGCGGGAAAAATACCGCCAAAGTGCCTGCATTTAGAAAAAGTTTGGAGCAATGATTGGGCGTTTTATACACGAGCAAATCCCGCTCGGCATCGTATTTTTCCTCAATGGTGCATTCGCTACTAGGGGCTATCAAAAAATACTCCTGCCCACGCACAATCAGCTGAAAATCTACAAATTCTTTATGGCTTTCAAAAAACGCTTTAGATTCTAGCTTGAGGGGGTAGCTTTGTTCAATGGCATAGATATTTTTGGTGATTTGGATTTTGCTCTCGCCCTTTGTGGATAGGATTCGCTGGTGGATAGGACTTTTGGGCGTGAGTGCTTCTAGCATATATGGATACACATATTGCAATGCTTCAAATACATTTGGAGGCTCTTCATTTACGCTATTTGGTTTGATTTGCGCTTGATTTTCATTTAGATTTAGACTATCAAAAAACTCTGGTGCAAAGACTTGCAAAAGCCCACCTGCTTTACCAAATACTGCCATTTTTTACCCCTTGTTTTGCTCCGTTTTGCAACGAAAGTATGCTAGATTTCCCTTTATTATAGCGTGATTGCAAAATCTTTTTGCAATATTTTTTTGCTATCCTTTATTTATGTGTTTTTATATTGCGTTTATTTCATCTGCGCAGCGACTTCATCAGCGAAATTTTCAGCCTTTTTTTCTATCCCCTCGCCAAGCTCAAATCTCACATATTCTAGGATTTTTATATTATCGTTCCATTCTTTTGACTTATCGCTCAAAACTTGGGCTATGGTTTTTTTGTCATCTAGGACAAAAAACTGCCCTAACAAAGTCAGCCTTTGGTCAATTAGCGTATTATCCGAGATAAATCGCTCAATTTGCCCGGGGATAATCTTATCCCATATCGCTTCAGGCTTTCCCTGCTTGGCTAGATTTTCTTTTAGTTTGGATTCTTGTTTTGCTAGCACATCATCGCTAAGCTGGGCGCGTGAAACATACTCTGGCACATTTTTTAGAGGCTTGCCAAGTCGCTTTAGCTCCTCATTTTCTTTTTCTATTTCAGCTGCAAGTGCTACGCATTCTTTTTGCAAAAACTCATCACTAAATCCCGTATAATCAAGCACTGTTGGCTTCATAGCCGCTGCGTGCATACATAGATTTCGCACAAGTTCGGCGATTTTTTCTGTATTTGCACTATTGTCAAATTTCGTGCTGATAAGCACCCCTACCCGCCCATTAAAATGCACATATCCATTTACAAGCGTATTTTTGCCTGCATTTATGCTTTTGATCCTGCGGACGATGATATTTTCGCCAATCTTTGCGATTTGACTTTTTAGATAATCATCGAAGTTAGCGCAATCCACTTGCAGTTGTTGCAAATCTTGCACATCATTCACAGAATTTTGATAAGCAAGCGAAGTTGTCTTTGATACTAAGTCTTTGAAATTATCATTTTTAGCGACAAAATCTGTTTCGCTATTTATCTCTACGAGTGTGGCTTTGGAAAAATCTTTTGCTACTTCCACAGAGATGACACCCTCCGCGGCTACTCTATCGGCTTTTTTTGCCGCCTTGCTTAAGCCTTTTTCACGCAGATACTCTACTGCCTTTTCCAAATCGCCATTTACTTCTACAAGAGCCTTTTTGCAGTCCATCATTCCTGCATCTGTCATTTCTCTTAGCTGTTTTACAAGCTGTGCGCTAATCTCACTCATTTTCGTCCCCTTGCGTCTTGCTAGGTTGTGCCTTTGTCGCTCTTGGCGTGCGAGTGGCTCTAGGCGTCCTAGCGCGTGGTTTTGCCTCATCTGTCTCGCTTGTATTTCTTGTGCTTCTTGCTTTATCTACGCTAGATTCCCTCTCTAAGCCTTTTTCTAAATCTTTGTTTGATTCTTGCATTGCTTCTTGCAAGACTTCTTGCTTTTCTTTATCGCTTGCTGGCACTCGCTCACTAGATTCTGCAAAATCATTTTCATTTAGATTATCCGCATTCATCTCGCGCCCCTCAATGATAGCCTCACTCATTTCCTTACAAAAAAGCTGTATGGAGCGGATAGCATCATCATTCCCCGGGATTGGATAATCCACTTTGTCAGGGTCGCAATTTGTATCAAGCGGTGCTACTACGGGTATGCCTAGCCTGCGCGCTTCTGCTACGGCGATTTTTTCTTTTACCACATCGATGACAAAAAGCATATCAGGGGCTTTTTTTAGATGTCGCACACCGCCTAGATATTGTGTTAGTTTTTCTTTTTTGCGAAGTAGCATTAGTTTTTCTTTTTTGGTTAGCAAATCGATTTGTCCGCTAGATTCCATTTCTTCGATGATTTCTAGCTTTCTCACGGAGCGTTTAATCGTGCTAAAATTGGTTAGCATACCGCCTAGCCAACGATAATTCACATAGGAGACATTTACTTTTTGTGCTACCTCTTTGATAGCATCGCTTGCCTGCCTTTTTGTCCCTACAAACATTATCACTTTGCCTTGCGAAGCTGCCTCTCGCACGATATTGTAAGTGTATCGAAAGTATCTTAAAGTTTTTTGTAAGTCGATAATGTGGATATTTTTTCTCACTCCAAAGATAAATGGTTTCATCTTTGGATTCCACCGCCTTGTCTGATGCCCAAAATGCACGCCGCATTCAAGCAAATCTTTCATCGTTACCATTGTAAATTCTCCTCTTTAGATTGGTTTGTCCTCCACGCTCTTTAACGCTAGAATCCTATGCCAAAATCCATACTATAAAATGGCGATAAATAGCGATTTTAGATTCTATAACGCAACGCAAATAAGGAATAAGCGTGTGTGAAATATGCCCAAATATCATAAAATATTTTGGCAAAAAGACGAGGGGGATTTTAGCCTAGTATTCCTAATTTTTTGCTTAAATCTAGCAAAATCAAAGCAAATCCATCGCGCAAAACAAAACAAACAAAACAAATTTAGCTTTTTGCGATAAAATGCGCGTTTTATCGATTGGGGCAATCAACTAAAACAAAGATTAGATTTTGTATATTTTGATTTAGGAAGTTTGGGCTATGCAAAAGCGTTCGTATTTTATGCTTGGGATTGAGCTATATATGGAGGATTTTTCGCCATTAGAAATGTATGCAAAGCTAGGACTTCGCCCAAATGAGTGCAAAATTGCTAAAAAAGAAGCGATAATTTTAAGCTACAAAGAATGGAAAAAACAATTAGAAAAATACGAAAAATCCACACAAGACGCGCAAGATAAAACCACGCTAAATGACATAAAAATCGAAGATACAAACGCCATAAAAGGATTTTACAAAATCCGCTCCAAAATCTTTAATGCTAGCTCTTTTCGCAAAGAATGCGATAGATTTATCTCTAAACTAGAAAAAAAGAAAAAAACCCTGCTTAGCATAAAGCAAACACACAACGCATTTATCGTGCTTAGAATCTATGCTTTTGTAAATAAAAAAGATTTTCTAGGGCTAAATCTATCCACAAATGCTAGCAGATTTTGCGCAAGTGTGAATGCTAGGATTTTGACGCAAATAAAAGTGCTATGAAGCAAAATCTAACATATAAAATCATTAAAATAAAAAACGCAAAAAAACATTTAAGAATCAAAAAAAGGCAAAAATCCAAAATCACAAATGAAATCAAACTTAAGGAATCAAAATGCAACAACTCCCCGACACAAAAACCACCGATTCTACCCCAACGATAACGCCAAACACGCTACCAAAAAAGCCAAGCAAAATGCCATTAAAAGTAATGCTTATTAGCTCGCTACTTTTAAGTAGCATAATCATCATCGCAAACTACACCGTGCAGTTTAAGATAGGCTCTACGCCACTCACTTTTGGTGCGCTAACTTATCCTTTTAGCTTTTTGTTGCTTGATATTTTGAGCGAAAAATACGGCAAACAAGAAGTGATAAAAGTGCTATTTTTGGGACTTTTGATAGCTTTTTATCCCTCATATTTTGCCTCCACCCCGCAAATCGCCTTTGCTTCAATCATCGCTTTTTGCGTATCCCAACCACTTGATGTGGCGATTTTTTACGCGCTTAAGACTTACGCGCCAAAGCATTGGTGGCTACGAAATGGAGGCTCGACACTAAGCGCGCAATTTATCGATACGATGGTGTTTTTTTGCGTGGCTTTTTGGGCTGTGCAAAGCGTGGGAGAATCGCTACAAATGGCATTGGCGGATTATTGTATTAAGACTATTGTAAGCCTTGCAAATACGCCATTTTTTTACATTCTTGCCATTCGCGCCAAACGGATTTGGCAACATATTACTTAGGATTTTGAAAATATTTTCAAGCGACAAAAAATCGTTTTTAGATTTTGCATAGCACAAAATCTAGCAAGATTTTAGCAATAAAAATCAATGATGAAATAACGCTATTTATTTAATTGAGCCTTAAGTTTTATTGTTTTGTCATACTAAAAGGCTAAGCCCGAAGCATTTAAAAAACACATTCTGCAAAAACGCCACCTTTTAACATAATGCAACATTTAAAAATTTGGATACTTTGCTTGCTAAAGTATGATAAGAATCCACACAACAAAATCTAACCTCAAAGCAAAGACAAATCAACAAAACAAAACCACACTCCCAATACCACTATTTTTAAGAAAATACTATAATTCACCTCTGCAAAAAATGCAAAATTTTTACAAAAAAATCTAAAAACACCAAACCACAAAAATCCCCTAAGGAGCATAAGTCTAATGTTTGCAAAAGTTAAAAACACATTTGGTATCAAAATCTTGCTAGTGCTAGCAATGATGGGCTGGGGGCTTGTGTGGGCATTATCCAAAGTGCTTTTAGAGTATGCCTCCCCCGCGCAAGTTGCCTGCGTTAGATTTCTTATCGTTTCTATTTGTTTTATCCCGCTTTTTTTTGTCCTAAAAATATCTTTTAAAATCCCTCCCAAAGCCTACGCCCCGCTAGCTTTTACCTCGCTTTTTCATATTGCTTACTCTTATGCTATGTATGCGGGTATGGAGTTTGGCGATGCGGGTAGTGCGGGGGTGATTACCGAAGTGTTGCCTCCCATTATCGCGGCGTTTTTATGGAGTGTGTGGAGGAAGCAAAGCCTACTAAGGCGTGAAAAATGGGGGCTAGCACTTGGCATATTAGCAGGTGCGTTTCTCACAAATCTTTTTGGCGACATAAGCGCGATTTTCCACCCTTTTAATGCCATCTATCTTTTTGCCTCGCTTGGCTGGGCATTTGTGATGATAGGCTCTCGCCTAGCAAGTGAGAATCTAAACCCGCTTTGCGTAAATTTTTATATTTGCATTATTAGCGCGCTTGCTTTTTTGCCATCACTTTTTATGCTAGATTCTAGCGGGGTTAGCGGATTTAGCAAAATCTTAGAGGCAGATTTTATCTTTTGGGTTAGCATTATCACAGCGGCTTTGTTTTGCACGGTGTTTTCTACGAGTGTGTTTTATCACGGGCTATTTGTGCTAGGCGTTACTCAAGGTGGGATTTACGCGCTACTAACGCCTGTGTTTGCGCTGATTTTTGCGTATTTTATATTGGGCGAGATTCCGCAGTATTACACGATTGTAGGTGGTGTGCTAGCAGTGGGGAGCGTGTGCGTGATAAATCGCATAGATTTTGGAATCTTTACGCGCAAAAAGCCACAAAAAACATAAATCCACATTAACCAACTTATAAAGCAATTTATGCTATGATACTTCCCTAGAATCCAAACACAAAACTCACAAACAAACAAAAACAAAGGAGACAAAATGAAAATGATGAAAATCTTACTAGCAGCTACGCTTACTACTAGCGCGTTTAGCACATTGGCAATCGCAGATGAAGACCTCACAATGTATAAAGTCGCAAATATGCTAAAACAAGGCAAAGGCAATGTCTGCAAAACCCCAACTAAGCGCAAAAATGTAACCGCAGTATGCTACAACAACCTTGTCTATCTCTACAATATCAAAGAATCCGTAGAGCTACACCCAGAGCTAGATAACAACGGCAAAAAGCTAGAATGCAAATGCCCTCCTAGAAAAAAATAGCCTCTTTTGGTTTTATAGATTTTGAGGCTTTGGAGGGGGGATTTTAGCTTTTACCACTTTTTACTTCATACTACTTTTTACCACGACTTTATTTCACTTTTACGCATTTTGGTTTTAGCTGATTTTTAATGACTTAAGGAGGCATAAATGCCATTTGTCAATATTCGTATCACAAAAGAAAACGGAGAACCCACAAAAGAGCAAAAAGCTCGTCTCATCGAGGGTGTAACGGATTTGCTAGCCCAAGTGCTAGGCAAAAACAAATCTAGCACCGTGGTAATAATCGATGAAATCCACACCGATGACTACGGGCTAGGAGGCAAGCCAATCACGCAAGTGCGCAAAGAACAAGCAAAAGCACAAAGCAAATCCCAAGCAAAAAAGCTCAAATAATGCGAATCTATCTAGCGGGCGGGTGCTTTTGGGGTGTGCAGGCGTATTTTGATTTAATCAAAGGCGTGCTTGATTCTCAAGTGGGCTATGCAAACGCGCTCCCGCAATACACTAAGAATCCAAGCCAAAAATTAAGCTATGAAGTGGTGTGTAGCGGGCTAAGTGGCGCGGTAGAAGCAGTGGAGATTGACTTTGATGAGGGGATTTTGCCTTTACATTCTCTGCTTGCGAGGTTTTTTAGTATCATAAATCCCACAAGCATAAATAGACAGGGCAACGACATAGGCACGCAATATCGTAGCGGAATCTACGCGCTAGATGAGCGCATTTTAGCGCGTGCAAAAGAATTTATCGCTAGCAAGATCGCTCCACAAATCGCCCTAAAAGCCTCTTTGAGAATTTCCCCTTTGACAACGCCCCCTTTGACAACGCCTTTGCAAATCGCCACCGAAGTCCTGCCTTTAGCCAACTTCACACCCGCAGAATCCTACCACCAAAAATACCTCGCAAAAAACCCCAATGGCTACTGCCACATTGATATAACAAAGGCATTAGAGCCACTACAAACAATCTAAAATCTATTTAGCAAAATATGCTACAATCTAGCCTATTTCATTGCGCTTTGATTGCGACTAAGTGGCGGCTAAGAAAGACAAAAGCCCACCAAGCAAAGCCCTAAATAGGCGTTTATAGCAAAAAATCGTTGATACAACGAAACAAAGGAGTGTGAAATGGCTGAAAAACCTAGCAAAATCAATGTCCCAAGAATCAAAGAAAAAAATGTAAAGCTAGATTTAAAAGATGAGAGTGAAATCAAAAAAGGCGATGACGCGGTTATGCTTTATGTCATCGGCGGGATTTTAATCGTCATAATGTTTATCGTGCTATTTCTAAACGGAGTATAAGCAGTGTAGGCACAAACGCCAAAACACAAAAAACGATGATTTTAAGCACTAGGGCGCAAAGTGCAAGGCTATATTTTACACACACAAAAGCAAAAAGGAGAAGACTTAATCGTCTATATCCTTACTGATTCTGCCATAAAAACGCTATATCGATTCTATGGTGCGAGGCATTCAGCCATTCATCTTGGGCATAGAATCGACTTTGTCCAAGAATCAAATGGGCTTTTTATGCCAAAACTTCGTAGCGTTATGCACTTAGGATTTCTCTGGGAGAGGGAGCTAGATCGCGTGTATGTGTGGCAGAGATTTATCGGGCTACTTCACAAACATTTGCAAGATATTTTTGAGGTTGAGGGGTTTTATATGGAGATTTTAGATGAGGCAGCACACAAGCTAGAGCGACAAAACCCTATGCGCGTGATGATAGAAGCCTACTGCCAAATCCTCCAAAAAGAGGGGCGAAATCCAAACCAAACCCACCATAACCAATGTTTTTTATGTGGCGAAAAGCTGGGCGAGGACATAGCCCTTGTGCGCTCGTTTTTGCCTGCACATAGGCATTGTGCCAATGGATTGCACACACAAAAAAGCAAAATCAAAGATTTTTTTAGCACGCAAAGTAGCCTAAATCTAAGCGATGATGAGGTGCGGGGATTTTATGAAGTGCTGTTGCTAGGATTTTAGATTTTGTGCTTTATGGGCATTTTTATGTGGTATTCTTGTCGTTTTAGATTTTTTGATTTACACAGATTTAGATACAATCTTTTTTTGTTTTGCATAATATTTTGCATTTGATGTTGATGTCCAAAATGTTAAGGAGTTTTTTTGCATAGATTTGGTAGTTTTGGTAGATTTTACTCTGTTTTGGTGGCGGCTTTTATAGTGGCTTTTAGCAGTGGCTGTGCCACAAAAGACAAAAACCAAACAACCCTCACTCAAACAAACTCCACGCAAAAAAACCTCACTAAAGTAATCCTAAATATCTCTAGCTACACCGATGGATACAAAAAACAAAAATCCGTCCTATCATATTGGTGCAAACTAGAATCTAACTTAGAATCTAATTTGGAATCTAGCGCAAATTTAGCTGATAATATAGATTTACAAGATGCCAACACCACGATAGATTCTCCAAAATCCCCCGCACAATCCCAAACCACAAAATCTAGCACAAAAACTTCTACCACAAAAACTACTGCCACCCCACACAAATGCAAAGCCATTGGCGGTGCAAATGCGTTTTTTCGTGCATTTGGGACTTCATCGTTTCGCGCTCCTAGAGATGAGGTGGTGGAGCTAGAGGCAGGAGAGTATTACCTAGCAGCATTTGAGATAGAGACAAAAAAAACCATTATGCAATCCTGTGATAGCCTAGCTAGGCAAAATCCAAAAGACGCCTATAAATGCGGAGGGTGGGATTATGAGGCAAATAAACCTAGATTTTTATCATTTAGTGTAGGCGAAATTGCGACAACGCAAACAAGCGAGCCAAAACCAAATCCATCGCCAATCATATTGCCAAAAGTCCAAATCCACCTAAAAGCTAAAGAGCAAGCAAACAACGCAAAATCCACCACGCAAGCAAAATCTAGTAAAAAAAGAAATGAGGATTATGAAGTAGTGTTTATTGTGGAGGATTTTGACAAAAATATCAATGGGCAGGATTTAGAACAGGCTAACGATGTGCAACAAGATTTAGCACAAAATGTGGCACAAGATGGCACACCACAAGATGAAAAAAGCGCGCAAAACTCCCAAAATCTAGCACAAAATGCACAAAATCACTCATATAAAGCCAACTCTAAGCGTGGTAATGCTATATTTTCGCTTGGCTCTAGTGTGAGATTTGAGTTTGCAGATTTTGCAAATCAAAAAAACGATAAAAACAATCAAAAAAAGCAAGTCCTGCCAAACAAATCGCAAGATAACGCCCCTGCAAATATCGATTCTAGCGCAAATCCCACACAGGATACGACCAAAATAGACACTCAAACAAACGGAATATAACTTGCTTTAAACCAAACAACTCCACAAACTAACAACATAAAAGAGGTGCATAAATGTCTGAAGTCATAACGATTACTTCTGGTAAGGGAGGCGTAGGCAAATCTACTGCTACGGCAAATATCGCAGTAGGGCTTGCCCAGATGGGACAAAAAGTCGTAGCAGTAGATTTTGATATAGGACTGCGAAACTTAGATATGATTTTGGGGCTAGAAAATCGCATAGTCTATGATGTCATCGATGTGATGGAGGGGAAATGCAAACTATCCCAAGCCCTTATCCAAGACAAAAAAACACCAACCCTACACTTCCTCCCCGCAAGTCAAAGCAAAGACAAAAATATCCTAGACAAAGCCAAAGTCCAAACACTTATCGAAGAGCTAAAGCAAAGTTTTGATTTTATCTTGCTAGATTCTCCTGCGGGGATTGAGGGGGGGTTTGAGCATTCGATTTTTTGGGCAGATAGAGTGCTAGTGGTGGTTACCCCTGAGGTAAGCTCTGTGAGGGATAGCGATAGAGTCATAGGGCTTATCAACGCAAAATCTTACAAAGCAAGCGAGGGCGTAAAAATCCCTATCCACCTTATCATAAACCGCATAAAGCCCGAGCTAGTAGAATCTGGCAAAATGATAAGCACGCAAGATGTGATAAAAACCCTTGCCATCGAGCTTATCGGGCTTATCCCCGAAGATGACAAAGTAGTAACTGCTACCAACAAAGGCGAACCTGTCATCTATGACAAAAATAGCATAAGCGGGGAATGCTACAAGCGCATAGTCGCTAGAGTGCTAGGCGAAGAAGTGGATTTTGTAGAGTTTAAATCTAGCGGTGGGTTTTTAAAATCACTTGGCAGGATTTTTAAATAACCCCACACAACAAGCAAAAAAAGACAAATCAAACAAAAACTAAGCAAAAGGGATAGACAATGGGCATCATAAGTTACTTTACCAATAGAGACAATAGCGCGAAAGTCGCCACAGATAGATTGCAGTTTATCCTAGCCCACGAGCGCACCGCCAAAATCCCCTACATCGAGCAAATGAAGCAAGAGATTTTAGCCGTAGTCAAAAAATACACAAACACCGATAATATCTCTATCAAAGCCGATTCTAACCAAGACATTAGCACACTTGAAGTAGAAATCATTTTAGACAACAAATAATCCATAAAGGCGAACTTTGGAGGTTTGAGATGCGTATATTTGGCAAAAAAATAAGCACGATTCTTATCGTGCTACTGATGGCTGGTATCGGGCTATATTCGTATAAAATTTATGAAGAAGACACCGCAACTAGCCGAGAAAAAGCAAAAGTCCAAAAACAAGCCCAAACAGATTCTAAAGAATCTAGCTGGGGAAATCTTTTTGAAAAAGGGCAAAAATTTATCAGCGACAAAGTCAGTGGCGCGACAAATGCTTTTAGCAAAAAACCCTACCTTGCTATCATAATGGACGACATAGCCTATCCTAAACAATTTGATGAGCTTCAAAAACTAGGGCTAAAAATCACACCTTCATTTTTCCCTGTAAGCTATTATTCTCCCGAGACTGCGAGGCTTGCTGCAAAAAGTGAATTTTATATGGTGCATTTGCCACTAGAAGCGATGAATGCCCAAAGTCCTAAATTTGAATGGATGCGCGTAAATATGGACATAAGCAAAATCCAAGAAATCATCGCCAAAATCAAAAAAGATTTCCCCAAGCTAGAATATATCAACAACCACACGGGCAGCAAGTTTAGCTCTAGTTTTAGAGATATGCAGCGACTGCTTTATGTGATGGATTTGTATGGGATTGATTTTGTGGATTCTCGCACGAGTGCCAATACCCAAGCCCCTAGAATCTATGAAGAAAGCAAAAGACCCCTGCTAAGTCGAGATGTGTTTTTGGATAATGAGCAATCTGTCTCATACATAAACTACCAAATAAGCCAAGCCATAGAAACTGCCAAGCAAAAAGGCTATGCCATAGCGATTTGCCACCCGCATTCTGCGACTTTTCGTGCGCTAAAAGAGGCAAAATCTACGATTTTAAATGAAGTAAATCTAGTCTATGTAAAGGATTTGCCCATAGCCAAACAACATCGCCCGCGACTCCAAATCGCCCTAGATGACAAAACAAAATCTAAAATCAACCCAAAACTATTTGAGGGTATCCCTGATTCTCGCTATGCAAACATAGACAACACAATGTTTATAGAGAGCAAAAGAGAAAAAACTAACCCCCAAATAACCCCCGCTAATGCCTCTCCTAGTGTCGCCAAACAAGCTGGCTTTAGCCAAACCCCCGCTAAAGAATCAGAAGTAGCCCAAATGGCAAAATACAACAAATCCACAAAAGATAATTCCATAAAATCCCAAGCAGGCATTCTAAGCACGCAAACAAGCCCGACTAACACTACTCAAAACATAGCTTTACAAAAATCTTTCCCCACCCAAAATCCCCAAAAGCCCACCCCCAAACCCACTAAACCACACCTAGCCCAAAACCAAAATCCACCAAGTATTGCCAATACACAAACACCACAAAGACGCTACACCCCACCCACACCACCAAAATCAAAGCCCAGCTCTATCTGCTCAGGCAATGAGCTAGAAGCGTTTGTCTCAGGCTGTGCAAATGGTGGCGATATGAGCGTGAGCGCACGCGAGTATGAAAAAAGCCAAAAAAATAACCAACATTTCTTAAACGTCTCAATGTGTAAAGACGCGGGTGGCAAATGGCAAAATGGCAAATGTCAGCAACCAAAAGGTGCGCACTCTTTTAGCTCACAAAGCATATCAATAGAGGGATTTTAGCCACCAAATGCAAAGCCATTTTTCTAGCTTTTTGTTAGATATTCCAAACGAATTTCTTAGCTTAAAAAACCCTCCCCAAAAGCTATTTTTCACAGGGGATAAATCCCTGCTAGATTTTACCCCAAAAGTCGCTATCATCGGCTCTAGGAAGCCAAACCAATACGCACAAATCCAAACAGCAAACCTTGCAAAATCTATCATTCGCGCAGGCGGAGTGGTGGTAAGCGGAGGTGCTTTGGGAGTGGATATTATCGCCCATAGCGCAGCACTTCCGCGCACGATTATGTTTTCTCCTTCTAGCCTTGATACGATATATCCTGCAAATAATGCAAATATTATCCGCCAAATCGCCACAAACGGACTAATAATCAGCGAATACGAAAACAATCCCCATCCAAAACGATACGAATTTTTGCACAGAAATCGCCTTGTTATTGGCATTAGCGACATAGTGATAATCCCTCAAGCAGATAGGGCAAGTGGCTCTCTCTACTCCGCAAATCTCGCCATAGAATCAAAAAAACCCCTCTTTGTCCTATCCCATCGTATCGGCGAATCACTCGGCACACAAGATTTACTCATAAAAAACAAAGCACAAGCCATTTTTAGCATAGAATCATTCCTAGAGTGCGTAGGACTAAAATCTAGCATTGCCCCCCATGCAAACCAAACCAAAAACACAGAATCTACCACCAATCTTATCTCCCAAGACGCATCACAACAAAACTCTAGTCAAATCTCTAGCCCAAACTCTAGTGATGCTATTTTAGATTTTTGCAAAAACAATCCCAGCTTTGAAGAGGCGTATTTACGCTATGGCGAAGAGATTTTATCCCTAGAGCTAGAGGGGATCATCTCACGCGTAAATGGACGAGTAGTTTTGCTATGAAAACGCATTTAATAACTTTGTAACGCCACAAAAAGATTCTATGAATGCAAAATCTTAGCCAAAACCACAATCAATCCCCAATCATCGCCTGTGATATAGGACTAAAGCGCATAGGGCTTGCTACCATTATAGAGGGCATTATCTTGCCCCTAGAGCCGATATTTCGCAAAAATCGCAACCAAGCCGCACAAGACTTGCGCAAAATACTACAAAAGCGCGGTGCAAAAAGGCTAATCGTAGGTTTGCCAGAGGACATACAAGACAAACAAAATGCTAGCCCAAACGACACCACACTTAGCCAAAATCCCACCTCCACGCGCATAAAGCATTTTATATCCTTGCTAGATTGTGCTAGTTTGAGCTGCGAAGTAGTCTTTGTAGATGAGAGTTTTAGCTCACAATTCGCCTTAGAAAATTTATCTCACGCCACAAAATCTACCCGAAAAAAAGCAAGCAAAGATGGCAGGCTAGATTCTCTCGCAGCGTGTGAAATCCTCCGCCGATACATAGCCTCTCTAGCTACATAGTTTTTTGTGCTATTTTGCCCGCTATTTTAGTAGCACGACACAGGCGCGATATTTTTTGCAAAATCGATTTTACAAAGGCAATTTTTGTCGCGTTTTTTAGACAAAATGTTAGGCGTAAATCATTTTTTTACTCTAAAAAGCCTAAATTGTGCGTTTTGAAAAATGAGATTTGTGCGCTCTATAAAATCGCTTGAATCTATGTTTATCCCACCATAGCCCTCCCACAAGCTAACCTCCCACAGCACAAAATCCACCTCATCAAATCTAGCGATATTATTACTTGCAAAGGCGATTCTGCCCGTGTTTAGATACAGGACACGCGGTTTGTGAAATAAAATCACCGCTTCTTGTGGCGTATGTTGCTTGATAAAATCCCATACTTCACGCGCTTCCTTTGTATATGCCCCAGAGGTAGAAACTTTGTGTGTAAAGCTAATGTTTTTTGCACCAAATGCAAAATATGCCAGCACAAAAGCCAAAAGCACACTCATAATTCGCCCAAATAATGCCTTTTTACCATTTAGGTAAATTAGCCCTTTTGCGCCCCAAAACACAGCAAAAGGTAGCACCAAATACACAAAGCGAATCCCTTGAGTGCCTATCCACAAGAGTAAAAGCAGCATAAACCCACATACAAAAACTACATAAAAAATATTCTCACTAGCATTTGCCCCCTTTAGATTCTCTCTAATCCCAAGATAAATTAGCGGCACACTTAAAAGAATAAAAATTCGTAAAAATTTATGCGCTTTTTCTGCGACAAAAAAATCACCAAAAGTCTTTACATAATACCCAATATGATGAAAAATGATTTTTGCATTTGTGTTTGCAATCTCGCTAAAATGCCCGCTACCACCGCTTGAGAGATGGAGGGCAACGACTAAAAATCCAATCGCAAAAATGATATAAGGAATGGCGTGAATATGCGGTGGGTATGGCGAATGCACGCGCTCCAAAAACTGCAATGCGCGGATTTTAAAGATTTGTGGCGCAAATTGATTTGCTAAAAGTATCCCCTGCATTGTTATCAACACACACAAAATCACAAAACCATTCATACGAATAAGACTTGCAAAAAGCATAAAAACCCCACCAAAAATAGCGATACACAAGCCGTGAAATTCCCCCTCCATTGCGGAGTGGGTTAGGGGGTGGGTAGAATTGTTATTGTTAAATTTTGCGTCATTATTTTTTTGTGTGTTACACCCACCCCCTTTATCCCCCTCTGCAATGGAGGAAGAATGCCCAAAATCGCAAAACAACTTTGCCAAAATGACAAGCGCGACAAATCCAAATAGCAAAAATGACACATCACTTAGCACATTATTTGCTACAAACCCCGTCATAGAGGGATTTATCGCAAAAAATAGCGTAGCAATCAGCGCGTAGATTCTAAGCAATCTCTTTGCGCAAAAAATATAAAAAATCCCCACAAAAATAGCGTAGCAAACAATATTTATCGCCTTAAAAGCGACTAGATTAAAACCAAAGATTTTATAAATAATCGCAATAAATAGCGGAAACCCCCACGGATACGCATAAGGACCATAAAGCCAATCGCACTTATCCATCATTAGCGTATTTTCGCTTATGTATTGCTCCGTTGTGCCTTGCACTAGGGCGATTGCCTGTGCGATATATCCGCTAAAATCCCCACCCCAATTATGCCCGCTATCCATTTTCCCCACACATAAAAAAGCCGTGATTATCACCAAAATCAGCGCGATTACATAATCAACCCTACCAAAAGATACAAGTTGAAAATTTGCTAGATTTTGCTTAATGTTTATGTGATTTTTCATTTTTTGCCTTATTTTAATTTTTAATGTTCATTACTTTTTTTCGCGCACTTCGTGGTAGCTCTCTTCTGCATTTACCTGCCAAACCGCGCTTTTTTCACTGCTAGATTCTATTATGCACTTTGCCACTTCAAAAGCACTTAGCATCGAGTGATCCATATTATTGTAGCGGTGCATTCCATTGCGTCCGCATACAAAGAGATTTTCCACACTATCCAAAAACTCCCTAACCACCCCAAACTCGCTATATGCGCCACTATATGATGGATATGCTTTTTTAATGCGTGCGATATGCGTGTCGATTATGTCATTATCTTGCGCAAATCCTAGCTTTTTTAGCTCATCTATGCCAAATCTGGCAAACTCCTCATCACTCATTTTCCATAGCCAATCGCCCTCAAAGCACATATATTCCATTCCCACAAAGCAATGGTTAGAATTTGCCACCATATATTCACTCCAATTATGAAAAAACTGAAGCCTAGCCACTCGCACAAAAGGCTCTTGTATATAAATCCAATTATCCTTTATCGCACTCTGTCCCAAATCTATGCGCTTTAGCAGCACCCCCATAGTGATAAAGTCCCTATATTCTAGCTTTGTAGCGATATTAGCGATATTTTTGGGTGCATTTGACATAGCGACAAACAAATCTTTTATCGGCATCGTAGAGATGAAAAAATCCGCGTTGATTTCTCGCGTCTCATTTTTTGCAGATTTCACTTGCACGCAATCTATCTTATTATTTTTTAAATCCAAATGCACAATTTCGGCATTTTTATAAATCTTTCCACCCATTTTGATGATTTCATCTGCTACGCATTCCCATAGTTGCCCCGGACCAAATTTAGGATATAAAAACTGCTCAATTAGGCTTGTCTCAATATTTTTTTGCTTAAAATCTTTTGGTTTTGGCTTTAGCGCGCTTAATATCGCTTTGTAAATTGATAGCCCTTTCACGCGCTGTGCACCCCAGTCAGGGGAAATCTCGCTAGGCTTTATCCCCCACACTTTGTAAGTGTAATCACGGAAAAATAGATTATAAAGCTCCCTCCCAAAGCGATTTATGTAAAATTTCTCCAAACTATCGACATTTTTGTATGGAAAAAGCACTGCTCTTGCGTAGCTAAAGCCGATTTTCACACACCGCCAAAATCCTAGATTTTTTACTAAATCCACACTTAAACTTAACGGATAATTAAACAGCTTTTTTAAAAAATAGATTCTACTCAAACGACTACGAATAAGCATAACTTTATCCACACTCTCGGGGTTTAGCTTCTCATTTTGCAATGGCATAATATTTGTCCAAAAGTCCATAACCCTATCGCTTTTGCTAAAAAATCTATGCCCGCCAATATCCATTCGATTGTCCTTATACTCAATCGTTTGTGAGATGCCCCCTATGGCATTACTTGCTTCAAAAATCTCTACTTCAAAATCCTTAGCTTTTGTCAAAATCTCATATCCAGCACTTAGCCCCGCAGGACCAGCCCCAATGATTACTACTTTTTTCTTAACACTCATTTTCTATCCTTTCGTCTTAAAAGATTTGTATCCCTAAAACTAAAAAATTTATGCCCCAAAAAATTGCAAACAAAGCAAAAGCCTATCCCGCAAATATGCGCGATTAGCTTTTGCCACTCAAGCGAAATACCCATTTCATTTACAAGGCTTGCGCCCTGCAAGATTTCAAGCACAAAAATTGCAATACCTGTTTGCACAAAAAGCCCCACACACGCCACAAGAGAGAATCTCACAAAGGCGATTTTGGTGCTTTTGTATTTATCTTTTGGGAAAATATATTTTTGGCTTATGGCAAAATTTACAAAATGCCCACTTACATAGCCCAGCGCGACACTCACGCCAAAGCCAAAAAATAGCTCATAAAAAATGCGCGAGGCTAGATTCACACACATTGCCACAAACGCCGAGCAAAAATAGCGCAAAAATTGTGAATGAAAAAGATTAGCAATAAACATAAACAATCTCAAAAGTAGATTTTGCACAAAATACAAAGGCTCAAGACAACTTAAGCGGTTGTTTTCTTATCATTTTTAGTAAGATTTTATACAAATCTTGCTGTCTAATTTGAGTATTATATCTAAATTCTGTTTCTTTTAAATGAAGCAAGAAATTCTCTTTTTTGATTCTTTTAAATTTGCTTAATCTATGTTTTGCATAGCCACTTTTGCTTGTAGTTGCAAGTGAAATGAAGCAAAAACACAGAAGTTTTTTTGCCAGCTTCTCACCCTCTTTTGCCTCTCACTCTTTTAGCACCCAAAATCTATATCAAAAGGTTGCTTTCATCAACTTCAATTTCACCTTGCATTTTAGAAGTTTTCTCATATTCTTTGGCGATTAAAATGCGGATTTGATTGATGATTTTATTGACACTTTGGCGAGAAATGTTGCTTAATTTTGCAATTTTAATGGCTTCAATATCAAGACTTCTTGCAAAAGCTACGAATGTAAGCGAAGTAGAAATATATTTAAGAATCTTTTTTTAAATCTCTCTTGTGTTTGATTCTCTTAGATTCTTAAATTCTTGCAAAGGTTTTTTATTATGTGGTGGATATACTTGTTTTTCATCGTGTGCATCATAACTTAAGACTCCTTTATGTGAGGTTAAGTTGTCTTGAGCCTTGAAAATTAGTTTTTGCAAAAAATGTCAAAACTAGCTAATATCGCTCCATAGCGATTACGCCACTACGCAAAACCTCTTTGGGTTTAAATTTGCTTAGGGCTTTGATTAGGCTTGTTATGCGGTGGGGTTTTTCGGTGGCTACGATGATTATGTATTTTTCATTAGCGTTAGCGATTTTGCCATTATAAGCGCGGACTAATGCCTCTATCCCTGCCAAATCCTCATCAATCCCCACTTTGATAAGCGCGGTTTCTTTTTCTAGCAAATCATCATCATCGCTTACTTTTAGCACGGGGATAAGTTTGTGAAGCTGTTTTATGATTTGCTCTAGGACGCGAGAATCACCCTCTGTGGCAATGGTGATACGAGATAAATCCGTATTTGGTATGGGGGCTACGGTTAAGGATTCGATATTATACCCCCTCCCTGCAAAAAGCCCAGATACACGCGCTAAGACGCTGTGTTCATTGACTACGGTCACGCTTATGATTTTTCTTGCCTGCATTGTTTGCCTTTTTAAGTATGTGTGGATTTTGGTATGTAGCGTAATAAAAATACAAATTTTCCAAACGCGTATTTTAGCGCAAAATCCGCAAAAATCTATGTAAATCCAACAATCTAATACAAATCTATGTATTAAGTCTAATAAAAATTTAAACAAAATATATTACAATTTTAGGATTTTTGCGCTTATAAAATCTGCGTTGCTTGTATTTAGATTTTGTGAAAACCTGCATAAATAAAAGGAGAAAAAATGTTTGATGCTTTGAGTGCTTCTTTTAAATCTATCGCTTCTAAAATCCGCTTTAATGATGATGAAAAAGCTCTAAATCGCGCTTTAGATGAGCTAAAAAAAGCCCTATTAAAAAACGATGTCCATCACAAAGTAGTAAAATCCCTGCTAGAATCTATTTCATTAAAAACTAAGCAAAAAGGCATAGGCAAGCAAAGTTTTTTGGAGGCGATGAGTGAGGGGCTAAATGAGATTTTGACTACGAGTGGAAATTATGGCTTTGTGTATGCGCCTCGCCCCCCTACAATCGTGCTAATGTGTGGTTTGCAAGGAAGTGGCAAAACCACTACTAGCGCAAAGCTGGCAAACTACCTCAAAACTCGCAATAAAAAGGTGCTACTTGTGGCGTGTGATTTGGCACGGCTTGCAGCAGTTAGTCAGCTAAAGATTTTAGGAGAGCAAATACAAGTGGAGGTGTTTAGCCCTGAAAATCTTGCCACAAAAAGCGTGAAATCTGGCGTGAAATCTAGCGCAAAAACTGATGAAAATATAACGCCACAAATGGTGGCAAAAGCTGCAAAAGAGCGGGCTTTGCAGGGGGGATTTGATGTGATGATAGTCGATAGCGCGGGCAGGCTAGCAATCGATGAAAATCTAATGAATGAGCTAGAGGAGGTAAAAAAAGCGATTTTGCCTAATGAGGTGTTTTATGTCGCAGATTCTCTAAGCGGGCAAGATGGCATAAGGAGTGCGGAGGCATTTCACAAAAAAGTCGCTTTAAGTGGTGTGATTTTGAGTAAATTTGATAGCGATTCAAAAGGGGGAATCGCCCTAAATATCGCTTATCAACTACAAATCCCGCTTAGATTTATAGGCAATGGAGAGAAAATCCCAGATTTAGACATCGCAATACCTGATAGAATCACATCTAGGCTTATGGGCGCGGGAGATATTATCTCTTTGGCTGAAAAAACTGCCACTGTGATTGATGAAAAAGAAGCAAAAGACATAACCAAAAAGCTAAAAAAAGGGCAGTTTGGGCTTGAGGATTTTCTCTCTCAAATCGAAAATGTCAAAAAACTAGGCTCTATGAGTTCGCTAGTATCAATGATACCAGGGCTATCTCAAGTCGCAGGGGGGCTAAAAAATATTGATTTAGACAACTCAAAAGAAATCAAAAATATCCGCGCAATGGTGGATTCTATGACAAAAAAAGAGAGGGCAGATGTGAGTTTGCTAAATGGCTCTAGACGCAAGAGAATCGCGCAAGGTGCGGGGCTAGAAGTCGCCGATATAAATCGCATAATAAAGCAGTTTGATAATGCGGCTAAGATGGCAAAACGATTTAGTGGCAAAGGTGGAATGCAAGAGCTAATGGGGCTTATGGGGCAGATGAAGCAGGCAAAACAAATGCGCTAGATTTTATGTGTGCTAGATTTTATGAAATTTATTATTGTTTGACTTTGGGTTGTTTTGGATAAAAAGTAAATAAAATGCGTGTGAAAGCGCGTAAATGCGGTGTTTCTAAATAGTGTTATAATGCGCTTTTTATTTTAACGCAGAGGAGACATTGCTATGAAAACAAAGACAACAAAAACAAGCCAGCCTAGTGCAGCAGGATTTATTATAGCTTATCAATTATTATTAGGATATGAAACAAACTATAACTTTCGTAGATTTTCCATAGAAGATAACACAATGTATGATTTGGCACAAATGGCTGAATTTTTGCAATATGAGACAGAAAAATTACTAAGCACAAACAATGACTTAAAAGAAGCATTTGATAAAACGCAACAAACATTTACAGCCTACAAAGAGGCAAAAACAAAGGCTTTTGAAGTGGCAATGCAAGCAATGGAAGATTTAGATAAAAGTGCTTCAAGAAAAGAAACGATAAAAAAATGCGATGAGTGCTTGGGGGAATTGGTAGAAAAAATGGCTACGCATAATCAAACATTAACAGCATACATAGAAATCGCAAAAAATCTCATACCACAACAATCAAGCAACACAGACATTCAAAACTAATCATTTTGTAAAAATGCAAAAAAATACTAGAATCTAAAGTGCGTAAAATGGCATTTACGCAGCTAAAAAACTATGCAAGCAAAGAATCTATGTATGCTAAATCATTGATTTTTTTAAATACAAATGCGTTTTGAATACTTTGCGAATTATCAAAAATCTCTATTTTTTCACAAAGTGGGGCGATTTTTTTTAGATTTTGCAATGATTGTGTATATCGTTTTTCAATTAAATAAGACTCAATATTATGCCCACCTTTTTTCACGCGCATTGCTACACGCTGCTTTGCCAAAGCGATAGAATCTAGCACGATATAATAAAGATAGATTTTATACCCCACCTTTTGCAAATGGTGAAATAATCGCATAATCCCCTTGCCACAAAGCGTAGTTTCTTGGTTGAAACTTTGTTTGTTGGCTATGTAGTTTGCGCGGATTTTTAGAGCGATTTTAGAAGCGCGAAATTGGTCTTTTGCCTCACGCCAATCCCCAAAAGAGCTTACAATCTCATCAATATTTATGCGAAATCCAAAATGCTCCCCTTTTTCTAATTTATCATAATAAAATGTGGTTTTGCCCGCGCCATTTACCCCCGCAAAAATATATGCTCTTGGGGCAGGATTTGTTTTTTTGGTTTTTTTACTCATCGTGTCGCCTTAAGGAGTTTGATAAATGTGTGGTTTTCTTTTTAGATTTTGGATTATAGCACAAAAATTTTGTATGTAAATTTTTGCAAAATTCTTTAACAATTTGTAGCAAAAAGTCAATGAAGTCCAAAAAAACATAACAAGATTTTAAGATATAATGCAAAATCTTAAAACAAAAATCCCATAAAAAAGGATAATAAATGCAAGTAACACCCCTAAAACCTATCACAAACGCCGACTTAGAAAAGCTAGGATTATCGTGGCATACCGATGCAGATAGCACGCCATATATCGAGCCTGAAATGGTGGAAATAAGCGAGGAGCAAAGCGAGGCGTTTTATAATGCTGGAAATGAGCTGTATGATATGTTTTGCGAAGCGGCAGAATATGTCATAAACGAAAATCTATACTTTGAGCTAGATATACCAAACGCGCTAATCCCTATGATAGAGCAAAGCTGGGAAGAGGAGGTGCATTGGCATTTGTATGGGAGGTTTGATTTTAGCGGGGGGCTAGATGGCAAGCCTATAAAACTGCTAGAATTTAACGCTGATACGCCAACCCTGCTGTATGAAAGCTCCGTGATAGCGTGGGCTATGCTAAAGGCAAATGGCTATGATGAAAATGCGCAATTTAACAACATTTATGAGGCTTTGGGTGAAAATTTTAAGCGAATCATCACGCTTGGCGAGGATACAGCTAGATTTAGCGAAATCTATGAGGGGTGGAAAATCCTCTTTGCAAGTATAAAAGGCAATGCAGAAGAAGAAAAAACGACAAAATTTTTGCAAGAAATCGCACAAGGCGCGGGTTTTGCTACCAATTTTTGCTACATTGATGAGGTGAAATTTAGCGAGAGTGAGGGGGTGTTTTTTAACGATGAGAATTATGAATTTTTATTTAAGCTACTTCCGTGGGAATCTATCGCTATTGACGAGCCAGAGCTAGCATTGCTTATGCGCGGGATAATGCAAAATAAAGCAGGGATTTTCCTAAATCCAGCCTATACGCTACTTTTTCAAAGCAAGCGAATGCTAAAGATTTTGTGGGATTTGTTTCCAAACCATCGCTTGCTTTTGCCCGCTAGCTTTGAGCCACTAAGCAATACTAAGCAAGTCAAAAAAGCGAGCTTTGGCAGAGAGGGCGGGGGGATAGAAATCATTGATGAAAATGGGGCGATTATCGCGCAAAATCTAGGCGAATATGACAACTTTAAGCCCGTGTATCAAGAGTTTTGCGAGCTAAATGAACATAATGGATTTTACTACCAGCCAAATATATTTTTTGCGTATGAGTCTTGTGGGCTAGGATTTCGCAAAAGTGCTAAAAGCGGCAAAGATGGGCTAATTTTGGATAATTATTCAAAATTTGTAAGTCATAGGATTGTGTAGGTTTTGTGTGGCTTGCATTGCGCTTGATGGCGAAACACGCGTGTGGCAATTTATTTTGTTTTTGCATTTTAATGTGGATTGCCACACTCTTTTCGCTCGCTCGCAATGACGGAGTTTTCTTTGTCATTGTTTATAATAACAAAATCTTCTTTCGTCATATTGAGCGCGTGAGCGCGAAATATCTCTATTTGTGTTTGTAGATTTTATAAAGAAGTTGTGCTTTGAGATTGCTTCGCTAATGCTCAGTATAACAAATGTTTTTTGGCGCAAAAAAGTTGTCGTCATTGCGAGCGATTAGAATATGCTTTTTACGCAGATTCTAATGCGTGGAAATCCAAAATAAGCCCCTCCCTTGAAAGAGTGGCAATGCTTCTTAAATCCCCCTCCCTTAGCACGAGGGGGATTTATCCTTTTGCCCCCTCCCATTGCGGAGGGGGTTTGGGGGTGGGTAGATTTTGCGCTAGCAAAATTTGCATTATTAGATTTTGCATTTGCAATATCCGCCTTGCTAGAATCTGCTTTTTCTTGTTTTTGTAGGTTTTGGCTTTTTAAGAAAGCGGGTGATTTGGATACTTCTAAAGATACCCACCCCCTTAATCCCCCTCCGCAAGGGAGGGGGAAATAAAACCACCTCCAAAAGTCCAAGCCTAAACCCTCTCTTTACAAACGCTCCAAGATTTGCCCAAAAATAAGACTTACCCATCAATGTAATAAACCTTTTTCTTAGATTTCTTTTCTTTCTTTTTCTTTGACTTTTTGGACTTCTTAGACTTTTTGCTTCCCTCGACTATGCTTCTAGCTACGGCGTTGCCGTCTTTATCCGTTACATAGTCTGTGCCACCAAACCAATGAGCATATTTTAGATTTAGTGCCGTGCTTACGCCATTAAATTTATCAGACACTTCTTTGCCAAATTTGTTTGCGTAAAATAGCCCATTATACCCGAAACTTAGCTCGTGGTTTTTCTTTACCACCCAGATAAAATCAAGCACTAGATTCCCATACACCGCAGGCAAAGTGATTTCCCCCACGCCACTTAAACCACCGATACGAAAGCTAGATTCAGGTTTGTTTAGTATGTTGTATCGTAGCCCTGCTACAAGGTTTGTGCGAAATGTATTTCCCCATACTTTAAAATACTTCATACTAGCACTTAGTTGAGGCAAATGCCAATACTGCGTATCGTAGTATTCATTCCCACCTAGATTGTATTTTGCTTTTTCTAGCTTCATACCCACTAGGCTTAGCATATCATAGCCTAGCCCGATTTCAGGGCTTACATAGCTATTTCTCTTAAATTGATAAAAAGTAAGCCCTCCTCGCACTTCTGCCCCTAGACTCCACATAAGAGGTATTTTTACTCCTTTTGTGTTAGATTCTAGTTGAAATTTAATATTTGGCAATGGGCTTTGGGTAGTGAGTTGGGGTAAGTCTATGCCTAACCTCACATCAGATTTTATATGCGCTTCCCAAGTCTTTCCTGTGATGGGAAAAAGCCTAAAATAGCTTACCCCACCTTGCAAAGCGTTTGTATGTATAGGTGTGTTTGCACCGAGCATTTGCGTGGTGTTGTAAGCGTATTCATAGCTAAGATAGCTTGTTAGGATTCCATTTGCCCTTAGGTTTCTTTGGATACCACCTACTGCGCCACCTGCCCATTCCACAGAGGTATTATCTAGCCCTATATCTGAGTAGCTATGACTAGCATAAGGCACAGCAAAAAATCTCCAATCTCTACGCCCCGTATAAGGGATAAAAATCGCATCTAGTTGGTCTATTAGCTCAAAATTATTATAGCCCTTATCAAGATTTTGCCCTTTAGATTGCTCTAAAGTGAGTTTGGCGATTTTCTCACGCGCTTTATCGACTTTCTTTTGATTTTTGCGTGTGTTTTTGGCAAATTTGCTAGAACGATTTGTAAGGCGAGACATATCATATTGCAATAGCCGAAGTTCTACTTCTTGGTTGTAATATCTATCGCTATGAAATGTCTTTGTCGTCATCGTATCGATGATATTTTTTACCATTATGCTTCTTCTAGCGTAGCTAAGTGCTAATGAGCGATACAAAGCAGAGCCATAGCTAGTGGCAGGGTCTGCACTAAGTCTAAATTTACCATTACCTAAATCCGTAATCTTAGTCCCTAGCCCCGCTCGCAAAGAGCTAAAATCAACTTTGTTGTTATTGCCATTGCTATCCACCATTATGACTTTGTTGTAACTATAAGCATTGTCTTTTTCTTTTACACCCTGGCCTATGTTGATTCTTATCGCTCCTGCTCCTATGGTGCCTACATTACCATTTTGAAACGATATATGTTGGTATCCATCATTAGTGTTGTGCGTATGACTATCCCAAGTAGCACTATCTGCATCGATGGATAATGTAGCTTGATAGACATTTAGGTTTGTTATTGTGCCACTTCCGCCTATTTTATAAGAGCCTAGCAAGCTAGCATAGTCCCCGCTAAACTCGTAATAACCGATATTTACTTCCGCGAGTGTGCCATTATTTTCAAAGCTACCCACAAAAGTGCTTCTATCACTTCCGCCATAACCTCCGTATATTGCGACTATGTTTGTCGTTTTTGCATTTGTGTCAAAAGTAAGTTTGCCGATATGTGTGCCTCCGTGTATATCCACATCCATTTGTTTGCCATAGACGATTTGGCTACCCCAGCTAGTGTTATTTAGTGTTCCATTTATAGTAAGGGATTTTAGCGTAGAGGGGTTGCTAAAGTGATTTTTATCCGAGTAGGGCAGTAGTATTCCTGCGTTACCTGAACCTGTGAGTGTGAAATCTGTATCAGGTGCATTTACCGAGCGAAATATGGTGAGTCCGTTATTACTCCAAGATACCGAGCCTGCACCGACATTTAGTGGGTTTGTTTCTCCTCTGCCTAAGTTAATAAGCGTATTTTTGCTGTTTATGGAGGTTTGTAGCTCACTAGCAGTGATACTACCTGTGCAATCTATCCTGTTGGGGTTGCCAAAGGTTTGACACGCCGCCACTAGACTATCTATGCTAATGCCAGCTAAAATCGCACTAGTGGCTAGGGAAATGGCTAGCTTTTTGGGTTTTAAAAGCCCCTCCCCTTGCGGGAGGTGTTTGGGGTGGGGTATATTTGCATTTGTCGACTTAGTTTTGGAAGTAGAATCTAAAGATACCCACCCCCTAGCCCCCTCCGCAATGGAGGGGGGACAAGAAGTTTGCGAATCCGCAATGGAGGTGGAATAAGAGTGTTGCAAATCCGCAATGGAGGTGGAAATCCTATCATTGCGAGATTTTGCATTTTTGTCATTGCTAGAATTTGCGACTTTGTTAAAAGTTGCAAATTCGTGGCAATCTATTTTGTTTGTCTTGCATTGTGGATTGCCACGAATTCCTGCGGAAGTCTCGCAATGACGATTGAATTTTGTCATATTGAGGGCAAAGCCCGAAATATCTCTGTTTTTATTGGCTTTTTGAGATACTTCGCTACGCTCAGTATGACAAATATTGGTGGTAGCGTTGGCTATTAAAGCCCCCTCCCTTGCGGAAGAAGCCCAAAAATAAGCCCCTTCCCTTGAAAGAGTGGCAACCCTTCTTAAAGCCCCCTCCCTTGCGGAGGGGGTTTGGGGGTGGGTGTCATTGCGAACAATTAGATTCTGTATTTTTGCAGAATCTAATGCGTGGCAATCTACTTTTTTTGTATTATAGGATAGATTGCCACGCTCGCTTTGTTCGCTCGCAATGACGGAGTTTTCTTTGTCATTGCCTACAATGACGGCGGTGGAATCTAAAGATACCCACCCCCTAGCCCCCTCCGCAAGGGAGGGGGAAATAATGCCGTCATTGCGAGAATTTGCGACTTTGTTAAAAGTTGCAAATTCGTGGCAATCCACCTTTTTTGTTTTGTCAAATAGATTGCCACGCAAGTCTTGCGACTTGCTCGCAATGACGAAGTTTTCTTTGTCATTGCTTATAATAATAAAATCTTCTTCGTCATATTGAGCGCGTGAGCGCGAAATATCTCTATTTATTTGCGTATTTAGAGATACTTCGCTACGCTCAGTATGACAAAGTTTTGTTGCATTTTGAGATACTTCGGCTAAAGCCTCAGTATGACAATTTGCGGTGTGTGGATTGCCAAGCGGATTTTTCAAATCCGCTTGCAATGACGGGATACTTTGCTTACGCTTAGTCCTGCAATTTGCCTTTTTAGAGCTAGAAAGATTTAGCGCGGAGCTACTCTCTCTCTCTCTCTCTCTCTCTCTCTCTCTCTCTCGTTTTTGCGCTTGTGTTTTGACTAAGCGCGACTTGCTTTACGCTCTTTGTGTTTGTTTGAGTTTTCATCGTGTCTCCTTAGGTTTTGCCTTAAGACTTTTGAAGCATTTTCAAAGTCTTAAGGTTTTTGGATTTATCTATTTACCCCAAAATCTACCAAGTTTTTTTGAAGTTTTTTGAAGTTTTTGCTACGCAAGATTTTGCAAGATTTGGCGTAGTTGGCTTAAAAAGTTGTCAAAATTTGCGTTTGAATCTTGCGTTTTAAACCTCAAATCAAAACTTCGCAAAAAAGTTTAAGATTTTGCTAAAAGTAAATAGTGCGTAAATGTTAGTTAAATATTTCTTAAACAATCCTTAAATATTTAAAAAACATAGTAAAAAAACGCAAAAAAACAAAAAAAAAAAAACGACACGAAAAATGGGAGAAAAATGTGGAGATTTGGGTGGAAATTTTAGGGGAAAATTTGGGGAGAGATTTTGGAGGCAATGTAAAAGAATGTAAGGGAATGTAAAAAAATGTCAAAAAAAAATTTGGTGGGTTTTTGGTGGGAAAATGTCAAAAGAAATGCAAAAAATGGCAGGTTTTGGTGTAAATGTGAAAAAGTGAAAAATAAAAATATAAAAAATAGATTTAAAATCTAGCAAAAATGTGAAAAATAGCGGATTTTGGCAAAAAATTGTGAAAAATGGTTGGGATATTTTTTATGGTGGCAATGTTTTGGCATTTTCAAAAGAAAAACTGCAAATGGGTTTTTGTGGGAAATTGATTGTGTTTTTGTGATTTTTTTATGGATTGCCACGCGGATTTTTCAAACCAGCGTGGCAATGACGATAAAGATTCCCCCTCCCTTAGCACTAGGGGGTGGGTAAATCTTAATGAATCGTCATTGCGAGAATTTGCGTTAGCAAATTCGTGACAATCTATTTTTTGCCATACTAAAAATGCTTGTCATACTGAGGCTTTGAAAAAGCCGAAGTATCTCTAAACTATTGACAAAAATAGAGATATTTCGCACTTACGCGCTCAATATGACAAGTTTTTATGGATTGCCCAAAATCTAGTCTTTTTAACAAACACCTAGATTCTCGCAATGACGGCGAAGGTGTGGATTTCCACGCATTAGATTTTGCAAAAGCGCAGGATCTAATTGCTCGCAATGACAAAAAACCCACCCCCAAACCCCTCCGCAAGGGAGGGGGGAAATCAATGCTCGCAATGACAAATAAAAGCCTAGTATTTCCACACATATTTTAGTGTGAAATTTCTAGCAGGCTCGACTAATGGGTTTGTGATAGAATAAGGTGCATTTATTTCTTCAAATACCACAGGATTTCGCCCTAGCGTGTTAAAAAGATTTGACACGCCAAAGATTAGCTCCATATCTTTCATTTTCGATTTAAACGCACCTAGCTTTAGCCCTGCGTAAATATCAGTCATTGTATAGCCCTTTGTCTTGCGCTCTTGTGTAGCATCTATCCTCCACTTTGTCGCATAAAATCTCTGCGCAATCCCAAAATACACCGCATTAAAATTAAACTTCAAGTTTAGATTCCCATATAAAGGCGCGATATAGGCTATTGGCTTATGATTGCTTATATCTTGTCCGTAAGTGTAAGCAAGCACATAGTTTAGCCCTATTAAAGAATCTAAAAAACTATGCCTCCCCTCTAGCTCCGCTCCTGTGATATAAGCCTTGCCTATGTTTTCATATTTTTTTGCTTGAGTATTTAAAATCGGCTCAAAATATGTCCCACCTAAAGCGATTTTGTCGTGACAGTAGGTAAAAAACCCCACGATTGAAGCAAAGTGATTGTTTGTGTGGATACGAAATCCTAGCTCTGCGCTTTGAGAGTATTCAGGGTGGAGCGTGGGATTTATCATTGTCGCAGGAGTGCCAGCAGATACGGAGTAGCGATAGCTATATGAGTCTTTAAAGTTATGACTTATGTTAAAAATTTGACTAAAATATTCGCTTATTAGCCACACAGAGCCTATACTGCCTGTAAGCGCACCACTATGCAATACATCATTTTTATCTAGTTGCCTTGTTAGCTCTGCTTGTGTAGAGTTGCTAGCTTGTTTTATTTCGCTAGACATTTTATCTTTGCCAACTGTGGATAAAAAATAATCCCCCCTTATCGCACCTGATAAAATCCACCTATCAAACACTTTGTAGTCATCTTTTAGAAATAGCGCAAAATCTGTATTTGTGCTAGGGCGGGCAGCGATATTTACGCTTCCTGTGGGATTATTTGTATTGCCCGTATGAAAAATCTGTCTTGTGCCTCTAGGGTTTATTGCGCTTACTATTTCTGCGCCGTAGCCAAGCGAGTGTTTGCCAGCTGTGCTATCAAAGATTAACTTAAATCCTACTATGTTGTTGTTATAGACTTGTTGTTGGATATTTGTCTTGCTTGTGCCATAAGTAGAATCTGCGCGGTAATTCCAAATATCCGTGTCCCAATGGCGAATGTATGTATAAATATCCATAGAATTTGCAAAGGATAGATTTTTTTTGCTAGCACCCATTCGTAGATAATACTCCCTAAGCGGAATCTCACTTACAAAAATCCCATAGCTACTACCGGGGGCTGCACTCACTCCTGCTCCGCCACCTGCGCGGTGGGATTCTATGTTTGAGTAGCGTCCTTGTGCGTAGTAGCGAGTGTTGGATTTTGTCGTGTAGCCTATGTTAAAATCTAAGTTAAACGCTTTGTAGTTAGAATTTATCGCTTTTAGATATTTGCCGTTTTCTTGCGCAGGCGTTAGATAATCCCCGCCGATTCTACCACTTGCCCCTATGAGTAAGTCCCATCCTTTGCCTCCACCTAGCACTTCTGCGCGTCCTGCAAAGCCATTATTTACGCTTTGATATTCAATAGCGCGAAGTCTAGCAGTCGCGCTAAATTTCTCGCCACCTACATTATAATTACTTTTGCGCGATACAAAATTGATAAGCCCATTTATGCCGTAGTTGCCATAGAGCGAGCCAGCAGAACCTCGAATCACTTCGATAGAATCAAATTGATTTACATCTAGCACATTAAAATCTAGCGTGCTTCGCCCTGTGAAAGGCACTCCATCTATCATTATGAGTGTGTAGCCGTTGTTAGAATTTTGCCCGCGCATACTTATTTGCCCATTTACTCCGCCACTACGCGAATAAAGCACGCTAGGGACAGATTCTAATGCGCTTTGCGCTCCACCTAGAGTGATTTTCTCTAGCAATTTTTCTTTTGACACGATAGAGATTTGCCTGCTTTGCAATTCGATAGGTAGGCTACTTAGCCCGATTTGCGCTCCTTTAGATGCGCTTATAGATACGCGCTCTAGTTGTTTGGTTTCTATGTTTTCGTAATTTTCTTGATTTTGCTGATTGTTTGCTATCGCATTTGAGCTGATAAGCAGGATTGTCAATGTTGCTAATATGTTGTTTTTCATTTTGGATTCCTTGTTTTTTATTGTTATGTTGGTTTGTTAGTGTTGTCATTGCGAAAATCTGCATTGTCATCATTGCAAGCGAGTGAAACGAGTATGGCAATCTATTTTGCCATACTAAAAATCCTTGTCATACTGAGGTTTTGAAAAAGCCGAAATATCTCTAAACTATTGACAAAAATAGAGATATTTCGCGCTTACGCGCTCAATATGACAAGTTTTTTATGGATTGCCCAAAATCTAGTCTTTTTAACAAAAGCCTAGATTCTCGCAAAGACAGCGAAGGTGTGGATTTCCACGCATTAGATTTTGCAAAAGCGCAAAATCTAATCGCTCGCAATGACAAATAGTAGGCGTGGCAATGAGAAAAAACCCACCCCCTAGCCCCCTCGTGCTAAGGGAGGGGGAAATTCAGTCATTGCGAGAATTTGCGATTTTGTTAAAAATTGCAAATTCGTGGCAATCTATAACCTTGTCATACTGAGGGCGTAGCCCGAAGTATCTCAAAATAAGCAACAAAATAGAGATATTTCGCGCTTGCGCGCTCAATATGACAAATACTAAAAAAACTAAGACAAAGGCTTAAAACCTAATGACAAAGGCTTTTAAAGCCTAATATTTCCACACATATTTTAGTGTGAAGTTTCTAGCAGGCTCGACTAATGGGTTTGTGATGCTTAAACCATAAGTTGCATTTACTGCCCCTACTGTTACGGGATTTCGCCCTAGCGTGTTAAAAAGATTTGACACGCCAAAGATTAGCTCCATATCTTTCATTTTTGATTTAAACGCACCTAGCTTTAGTCCTGCGTAAATATCTGTCATTGCATATTCTTTTGTCTTGTATTCTGTCGCACCGCCTGTGCGATTTTTGCCTCCATAAAATCGCTCGGTTAGCACAAAATACACCTTATCAAAGTTAAATTTCAAACTTAGATTTCCATAAAGTGGGGCAAGATATGCGATAGGTTTGTTTTCTGTCAAGTCCTGCCCATAATTGTAGCTAAGCGCGTAATTTAGCATTATCATAGAATCTAAAAAACTATGCCTCCCCTCTAGCTCCGCCCCTGCGATAAACGCTCGCCCGATATTTTCATAGCGATTGCGCCCGTCTTGAAACAATATGCCTAAAACCATATCTTGATAATTGGTGTAAAAACCTATGATTGAAGCGAAGTGATTTTCGCTAGTAAAACGAAAGCCAAATTCTGCGGTTTGGGAGTATTCGGGCTTAATGTTAGGATTTGCAAAAGTAGGTGTGCTAGAAGCAGATGGCGTAGAGCTAAGTCGTGCAGAAGCACCTGGATCTACGAAGTTATGGCTTACATTGATGACATTGCTGATATAATCTGTGATAAACCACACAGAGCCAAGTGAGCCTGTAACCGCACCTGTGTGGATAAGCGGATTTTCATCTAAGATTTTTGCGCTTTGGGCTTCTACTTGTGCTAAGTTTTCATTATTGTTTCCTTGACCGTTGCCATTGTTGTTTATTCGATTGTTTTCTATATCGCTTCGTTTTTTAGAAATCGTAGTTAGCACATAGTCCCCTCTTATCGCGCCTGATAAAATCCACCTATCAAACACTTTCCAATCATCTTTTAGAAATAGTGCAAAATCTGTATTTGTATTTGGACGGATAGTCGTGCAACTATCCGCCTTACACTCGCCTTGATTAGTGCCTAAGAAATTTTGCCTATAAGGAGTTAGATTTATGCTACTTAAAATCTCTGCGCCATAGCTAAAGTAGTTATTTTTATAGCGCGTGTCAAAGGTGATTCTGCCTCCTACATATTGATTTGCATAGACTTCTTGGTGGATAAAAAGATTTGTTGCGCTACTTCCATTATCACCCTTATATGTTCGTCTATCATTCCACAAATCCGTATCCCAATATCGATAATACACATAAGCATCCATATTATCTGCGTATTTTAAGTCTTTCGCGCTTGCTCCAAGTCGCAAATAATATTCCCCCATAGGATTTTCCCTAAAATAGATTCCATAATCCGCACCCGGTGCTGCTGCTAGCCCACCTGCGCGAGAAGTTTCTATATGTGAGTAGCGTCCTTGTGCATAAAATCTAGTGGAGTTTTTGTTGGTATAGCCTATGTTAAAATCCGCGTTATAAGTGGTGTAATATGAGTTTTTTGCCTTTAAATAATGTCCATTTTCTTGTATAGGGGTTAGATAATCCCCGCCATTTCTCGCACTAGCACCGATTAGTAAATCAAAGCCTTTGCCACCGCCTAGTATCTCTGCTCTGCCTGCTACGCCGTTATTTACGGAGTTATACTCTAGGCTTCGGATTCTAGCCGTTGCCCTGAAAGTATCGCCACCTAAGTTATAGTTACTCCTGCGCGAGCGAAAATTTACCACGCCATTCATCGCTTCACTTCCCCACAATGCACTCGCTGCCCCGCGAATGACTTCGATAGATTCAAATTGATTTGGGTCTAGCACATTAAATTCTAGCAGGCTTCGCCCTGCAAATCTCACACCATCTATCATCACTATGGAGCGTTGCGAGGTGGAGTTTTGCCCGCGAAAAGTGATTTGCCCATTTATCCCCCCACTCCGTGAATACAAAATCCCCGGCACACTCTCTAGCGCACTTTGTGCGCCTCCTAGTGTGGGCTTTTCTAGCAACGCGCTTTTTTCCACGATAGAGATTTGTTTGCTTTGTAGCTCTATGGGTAGCTCACTTTGGCTTACTTGGGCGGTTACACTTACTTTTTCTAGCTCTTTTGCTTTTATGCCATCATAGTTGTTGCTATTGTCGTTGCTAGATTTTGGGCTATTTTCACGCATTTCTTGCGCATAGTCTTGCTGTGTGCTTTGCTCATTGTCTTGCATTTCTTGCGTGCGATGACTTTGAGTAGAATCTTGCGCGTTAGATTCTGTGGATTGCCACGAATCGCGTTGCGATTCTCGCAATGACAAATTTTCGTTGTCATACTGAGTGTAGCGAAGCATCTCTGCATAGCGATCTAGTTGCCGTGCCTCAAAACTTGAGTTAGGTTCTGCTTTTATAGCAGTCAAAAGGCTCGCACTTGTGATAAGTGATAATGAAAAACTAAAAGGCTTCATTGTAAAACTCCTTATGAGATAGATTTTGATGATTTGGCAATAAATTTCCGCTGACATATAGTGAAAATTGTTACCAATCAACGCAATACTAATCAAAAAAAAAAAAAAACAACTTAAATTTGCAAATTTTTATCAATTTTTTGGTAGCGTTGTAACGAGATTACTCAAAAAGTATATCTATTCTCAAAATAAGTGTGTTTTTAAGACTTAAAAAGCGAAGTATTTTGAGAATTTTTGATAAAAAATTGAGTAGTTTTATCGCTTTTTGATTTTTGGCGATAAAAAGCGATAAAAATCTAGCCAAGATAAAAAATCACAAAAAGGAGAAACAATGAGTGTGCAAAACTGCGTCTGTGAGGCACAAGAGAGCATAAGCGAAAATCTCGCACAAAGACTAGCAGATGTGTATAGCCATAAAGAGATTTTGCGCTTTGGCAAGGTAGCTTATATCGATTCTTATGGCTATGAAAGAGATGGAATCTATGAGCATTTTTTGTATAAAAACGCGTTAGATTTTGTGGATTTGTATAGCGATTTTGAAAAACTAGAGCTAGGCAAATACTGCGCTATGGTGTTAGGAATGAGTATCGATGAGGTGGAGCTGTGGCGACATAGAGACAAACTCTATGAGTTTTTGGATAATGGCGGGATTGTAGTTAGCTTTTGTCATAACTACACGGGGATTTTGCCAAATAACGCGGGCTATATAAAAAGCCCCGTAGAAATCCGCGATAGAGAAATACGGCTGACAGGACACGCTCTCACAGAGGGCGTGCGCGAATATGATATAAACTTCCGCAGAGGTGTGAAAGGGTTTTTTAATCGCGGGTATTTTGAGATACCAAAATATCTTTTAGAATCTCAAAACACAAATACACATTGTTATACTGAGCCTTTAGGCGAAGTATCCAAAGAATCTACATTTTCTTGTCATACTGAGGCTTTTGAAAAAAGCCGAAGTATCTCAAACTTGCAAGATAGAGATATTTCGCTTGCGCTCAATATGACAAACAACGACAGAGATATTTCGGTTTCTAGGAAACCTCAATATAACAATGCGGATACTTCACTAGCTCCGCTCCCTCAATATGACAAAGATTCTATGGATTGCCACGAATTTGCTAACGCAAATTCTCGCAATGACGGATTTCCCCCTCCCATTGCGGAGGGGGATAAATGGGGTGGGTATAAACCTTTTGAAATCTTTTTGCGTGATAGCGAGGGGAAATGCGTGGGCTATATCGATAGAATCTCTACAAATGGCGTGATTCTCGCCACTGCAGGCGCGGATTTGCTTACCTTTGGCGTGTTTGAAAACAATAGTGCTAGGAGGTTAGGGCTAAATCTGCTAAGCTGGCTAGGAAATGAGCTAAAAAACAGGGAATCTAATCCGTCATTGATAGCGAGCGCAACGCGTGGTGAGCGTGGCAATCCGCACGCTACAAATTGTCATACTGAGGCTTTAGCCGAAGTATCTCAAAATAACCAAAACAGAGATATTTCGCTACACGCTACGCGTTTTGCTCAATATGACAACAATTCTGTGGATTGCCACGCCGACAAGTCGGCTCGCAATGACACCCACCCCCACCCAACGGGTTGCGAGGCGTTAGCCAAAGCAAAAACCCCCTCCTTAAGGGAGGGGGTTTTTATGGCTACAACCTCACATTGTCATACTGAGGGCGAAGCCCGAAGTATCTCGGGCAATAATATATCAAATAATCTAGAATCTAGAGATTTTTCGCCTACGGCTCAAAATGACAAAGATATAGATATTTCGCTCGCGCCCAATATGACAAAGCCTGCCACAAATGCGAGCCAAAGCGGGCGGTTTCACTTTGACATAGACACCATAAAATCCCAAAATCCCAAAAATCCCCTGCGCAAAAATCCTACGCTAAAAAATGCCATCATCACAGGCGGGGCAAGCTATGAGCGCAACTTTTTCTACAACAAAGACGCAAAATACGCGCATTTTTTTGACAAGCGAATCTACCACAAAGACGCGCAAAACACCGATTTTAGCGGGCTTGATTATATCGTCATCGCTTCTAGGGCAAATCCGCGCTTTTTACTGCCCTGCAAAGAGAAATTTGTAGAGTTTCTAAAAAATGGCGGGAGCATTGTGAGCTTTGGCGAGGTTACGCAGGGGTATTTGCCAAATATCGCGTGGAAAGAATATGGCGTGAATTTTTGGTGGTGGCTCTCTCAAGGTGCGGATATGTCCTTTGAGGTGGGCGAGTATGGCAAACGCCTCTTTAGCAAAATGGAGCTTTTCACGGCTAAATGGCACTATCACGGCGCATTTTATCCGCCTAAAGATTCGCAAATGATTTTGGCAAACGAGCTAAATGAGGCGATAATCTACAAAGATACGAGTTTCAAAGGCGGGCTGTATGTAACCTCTCTTGACCCAGATTTTCATTTGGGGCAGGGCTTTATGCCAAAGACAGAGCCGTTTTTTGATGCGTTTATGGAGTGGATAGAAGAAGATATTTTACATTCTAGAATGTAAAAAATTCGTCTTTGGGTAGTCATTGCAGAGATTTGAGAGTTTGCCACAAGGCACGCACGAGTAGTGCGCTAACCTTGTGTCAAACTCCAAAAACTCCACAAGCATTACCGCAAAATACTAGAATTTAGGTTTTGTAAATGTGCTTATTTTCTTGTCATTGCGAACGAGCGCGAAGCGTGAGTGTAGCAATCTATTTATTTGTCATACTAAAAATGCTTGTCATACTGAGGGCTTTTAAGCCCGAAGTATCTCTCAACTTCGCATAAAAGAGATATTTCGCTATCGCTCAATATGACAATATGCGACTTAAAAATTAGGTTGGACAAAAAATAGATTGCCACGATTTTGCGACCTTATTAAAAATCGCAAAATCTCGCAATGACAAAAAACAAAATCAAAACAAAGGAAAACAATGAACACACACAAAAACATACTTTTTGCAATGTTTGCAAATCTTGCATTTATTGCGCACGCCTTTAGTGCGAGTTTCCCGCTGACACTTGTCGATGATGATGGGATAAAAGTAACTATCACAAAAGAGCCACAAAAAATCGCCATAGCAGGGATTTGGCCCCTGCCATCTGTGATGATAATGCTCGATAATAGCGCGAAAAGAATCGCGTATATGCCACAAGCCTCTAAAAACGCGCTTTTGTATTCCTTTATGATAGATTTTTATCCGCAAATCGCGCAAATCCCCACAGGCAATAGCGAAAATATCGAGGAGTTGCTAAACTACAAGCCCGATGTCTTTATCTGTCATAGCGCAAATAAGGCTATTTGCGCGCTTATGCGCAAAAGTGGCGTGCCAACCCTTGCCATAAGCGTGGCAAAATGGGGATACAACTCGCATAAGACTTTGGAGGGGTGGTTTAGGCTAATCGCCCCCCTGCTAGATAAAGAATCTAAAGCAAAGCAGATTTTGCAAGAAATCAAAAAACAAGAGGAACTAGCACAACAATCATACACACAAAAACTACCTTTGCAAAATCTCCCCACACAAAATCTATCTGTGCAAAATACACACGCGCAAAATCCACAAAATCTTAGCGTAAAAAATGCAAAAAACTCTAGCACACATAGAGCGCACGCCCAAAAAGAATCAACCGCGCTTCCAAAAGCGATTTTTATCCACACTTACGCAAGCGATGAAAAGCTCGTAATCGCGGGCATTTTTGGCAAGTATTTGCTAGATTTTAGCGGTGGGATTCACGCGCTAGATTCCCTGCGGAGCGCGACTACTTCGATTGAGGAAATCTACAAACTAAACCCTGATATTATTTATATCAACAACTTTACGCCACTTTTGCCAAAGCAGATTTTAGAATCTAAGCGGTGGCAGGGCATAAAAGCAGTGCAACATAAGCGCGTATATAAACTCCCTTTAGGGAGCTATCGTCCATTTGCGCCGGGCGTGGATTTGCCTATTCTTTTAGCGTGGCTACGAGCGCATAACGCAGAATTTATAGAATCTAGCAACACGCATTTAGACAGCGCAAAAGAAGTGATAAAAGAGGACTACAAGGCGTATGCAAAGCAATACTACAAAGAAATTTTTGGGCTAGACTTAAATAATGCACAGATTGACAAAATCTTTAATCCCTCAAGCAAGGCAGGGCATCTACAATGAAAAATCAACAATCACATCAAACAATGATTGCCCGCGTTGCAAAAAAAACGGCATTTGTGTATATTGCAAGCCTTTTAGCTGTGCTATTTATCGCATTTGTAGCACTAAGTGTGGGGAGGTTTTATATCGGGCTAGATGAGATTTTGGCTATGGCGTCAAGGTGGGTTAGCGCGTGTATTCAAAACAATGCGCAAAATCTAGTTACGCAAGCCCAAAATGCGCAACATTACGACACGCAACTTTACATAAAAGAATTTGTCCTGCTAGATTTTCGCGCTCCGCGCGTCTTGCTTGCCATCGTTATGGGAGCGGGGCTAAGTATGGCAGGCTGTGCGTTTCAAAGCCTTTTTAGCAATCCTTTAGCAACCCCTGATATTTTGGGCGTTACAAGCGCATCTAGCTTTGGAGCGGTGCTCGCTCTTATGTTTGGGTGCAGTATGCTTGGCGTTTTTGCGTTTGGATTTATGTTTGGAATCATCTCTTTGATGCTTGTCGTGGCGGTTAGCTACTCGCGCTTTGTCCCGCTTAGCACCATTAGTATGGTTTTGAGCGGGATTATCATCTCCGCGCTGTTTTCTAGCCTTGTAAGCCTTGTGAAATACCTTGCCGACCCGCAAGATACGCTCCCTAGCATTACTTATTGGCTTCTTGGCTCTCTATCAAGAGTGTGGAGTGGCGAGCTTGCATTAGGCGTAGTCGCGGTATGTCTTGGTTGCGTGGCGTTGTTTTTAGCGCGCTGGAAGCTAAATATCCTCTCTCTAAGCGAAGAAGAGGCAAAATCTCTAGGAGTAAATCTAAACGCCTTGAGAGCAGTGGTAATCCTCTCTTGCACGCTTATTGTAAGCGTGAGCGTGAGTTTGTGTGGGATTATCGGCTGGGTGGGATTGCTTGTGCCTCACATTGCGCGATTGCTCGTGGGGAGCGAGAGCTCACGGCTTTTGCCACTTAGTGGCATACTTGGCGCGGGCTTTGTCATCATCATCGATACGCTCTCACGCTCACTTAGTGCAAATGAGATTCCCATCTCTATCCTTACAGCACTCATTGGTGCGCCATTTTTTATCTACATTTTGCATAAAAACAAAGGAGGCATAAAGCTATGAATAAGATTATGGAGTCAAAATCCTTGCCAAAATCTAGGCAGGACACTTCGCAAGAATCTAAGCACAATCTTGCGCAAGATTTTGGAAATGATTTGTCGCAAGATGTTTTACAAAATGCTGGGCGAGATTCTAAAACGTCCCTGCTGGAAGTCAAAGATTTGTGTTTTTGGCGTTTTGTGGGGTTGCAAAAAATGCACATTTTAAAAAACATTAGTTTTTCGCTTCAAAAAGGCGAGATTTTAAGCATATTAGGGCGCAATGGCGCGGGAAAAACGACATTGCTAAAATGCCTTTTGGGATTTTTGAAAAGCAGTGGGGAAATTTTATTGCAAGGGCGACATATCACCGAGCTTAGAGGTGCTATGTGGGATAAAGTGTCCTATGTCGCGCAGATTAAGGGTGCAACCCTGCCTATAAGCGCGCTTGAAATGGTGGTGCTAGGGCTCAATAATGCTATTAAATTTCAGCCAAAAGAAGAGCATTTTATGCGTGCTAGAGAGGTATTACACGAGCTAGGAATCGCGCATTTAGCGGACAAAAACTGCGCTTCGCTAAGCGGAGGCGAACTCCAAATGGTGCTTTTTGCCCGCGCATTAGTCAAACGGCCAGAGATTTTAATCCTTGATGAGCCAGAATCAAACTTAGATTTTGCCAATCAAAAGATGATTTTAGACACGCTAAAATCTTTAAGCAAGCAGGGCGTATCTATCGTGCTAAATACGCATTTCCCAGCCCACGCGCTATTTTTATCGCACAAGGTTTTGTTGCTCTCAAAACTTCGCAACGAGGGCGAAATAGATTCTAACGCGCTCTTTGGCACAAGTGCGGAATTATTAAACCAAACGCATTTGAGCAAGCTTTATAGTGTGCCTTTGGAGCTTCATTCTAAGGTTAGCCCTTTTAGCCACGATGAATTTATCGTGCGGATTTAAGAGATTTTTGGGAAGTTTGGGGGTTTTGGGATTTTAGGGAAAAATGGGGGAATTTTTGGGAATTTAACTGCGTATTTTAGATTTTGCGTGCGAAGTTTTATCGTTTGTGGATTTGGTGGGATTTGTTTTTTAGTCTTTTAGATTCTCTAAGTTTGCTTATTTTTGACTGACAAAAAGCCCGAGCAAAGTGAGAATCCCGCCGATGATAAGATAAGGCGTGAGAGACTCGCCCAAAGTGAGAGTGGCGATAAACACGCCCACCACAGGAATCGCATAGATATACGCGCTCGCTTGCAATGTGCCAAGTCGCTTTAGGCAGGCGTTCCAGCTTAGATAGCATAGCGCGCTTGCCACAAGCCCTAAAAAGAGCAAGTTTAGCGCGTTGGTGGGATTACTAAAGCGCGAAGATTCTATAATCTTGCTAAAATCCCCACCGCTTAGCTCCACGCTCTGCCACAGCGCGAAAGGAAGCGTAAAAATAAGCCCATAAAAAAAGATTTTGCGCGTCATTGCGATAGCATTCTCCCCGCGATACACACTAAAAAGTCGCTCCAAAATAATCGTATAAACCGACCAAACAAGCCCCGCTAAAATGCAGAGCATATCGCCAAGCGGGGATATTTCCACGCTAAAGCTACCATTAAGCACCACAAGAATAATCCCAACAAAGCATAGCCCAAAGCCAAAAAAATAGAATCGCCCAAGCCTTTTGCCAAAAATCACTCGCGCAAGAAGTGCGGTGGTAATGGGGTTAAACGCGACTAAAAGCGAGGCGTTTGACGCGCTTGTGTAGTTAAGCGCGATATTTTCTAGTAAAAAATACAAACAAGAGCCACTAAGCCCAGCTCCTGCGAATAATAGCTCATTTTTCACGCCACGAAAGGCGATAGCTGTGCGACACAAAAGCGCGAGGAATATATATGCCAAAAAGAAGCGTATAAAGAGAATCTCCGCAGGTGCAAAATCGCCTAATAACGCCTTTGTCGAGCTAAAAGTGCTCCCCCACACGATAATGGTAAAAATGGCTAAAAAATGCCCTAAGGTGTTTTTAAAGAAATTATGGTTGTTTTTGAAAAAATGGTGTTTAGTAAGTTTATGCTTAGTGAAATTATCGCTCAAAAATGTTCCTTAACTAAAATTTGTGCTTTTAAGTTTTTGTAAAAACTAAGCCAAAATCTTTTCGCCAACTTTATAGCTCATCACACAAATCGCATAAATATAAATACAAATAAGCGCGTTTCTATGAAACATACTAGAGATTTTGCTAACGATATAAATCCCAACTGCCACGCCTACTAGCGAGGCTAGCCCTATGCTTAGCCCACCTTGTATCACTTCATAGCTCAAAACCCCTGTGTGATATAGCGAAAAAGTCCCAGAGATGGAGGAAAATATCACAAAAAATAGCGACAAAGGGACTACTTTTTTAGAATCATATCCTAGATAATACGCCAAAATCGGCGCGATAAGTAGCCCCCCTCCAATCCCTAGCGAGATGGCAAATACGCCTGTTATCATTCCTGCGCAAACTAAAATCATATTTTTTCTAAATGGCGTGAGAGTGGGAGGGGTAGGGCTTAGCTGTGGTTTGATTTTAAAAGCGAAGCGATAGAAGGCGATTAGATTTAGGCACAAAAAAAGCACGCTAATGACTATATCGCTAAGCACGCTTAGCAAAACCCCACTAAAACTAGCCCCGATAAGCCCGCCAATACCGATAAAAACGCCATCTTTTATGTCAAAATTGCGCTTTTTGTAGTTGATAAAAGAGCCAAAAAGAGAGGAAAAAATCATCTGCATTATCGACATTCCAATCGCGTGCGTGATAGGAAGCCCCAAAAATATCATACTAGGCACGATGATAATCCCCCCGCCAATCCCAAAGCTACCCGCTGCTATGCCTGCGATAAGCCCTACGATGATAAATTTTGCCAAATCCAAAACACTCATAGAGCTAAAAAGATTTTGCAAAAACTCGCTAGTAAAATCCATAAACTACCCTTCTAAAACAAATCAAACCAATAGATTTTAGACTACCCCTTGGTCTATCATCGCATCGGCTACCTTGCGAAATCCTGCGATATTTGCGCCCATTACGAGATTTGTAGGTTCGCCAAATTCTTTTGCTGTGTTTGAAGCATTTTGATAAATATCTTTCATAATGCGGTGCAAATGCCCATCGACATTTTCAAAAGTCCAGCGATTCATACTTGCATTTTGTGCCATTTCTAGCCCGCTTACCGCTACTCCGCCAGCATTTGCAGCTTTGCCCGGTCCATAAGCGATTTTTGCTTTTAGAAATAAATCAATGGCTTCATTGGTGGAGGGCATATTTGCACCCTCGCTTACGCATTTGCAGCCATTTTCTAGCAAGATTTTGGCATCTTTTGCGCTTAGCTCATTTTGTGTAGCACTTGGAAAAGCCGCAAAACAAGGGATACTCCACACGCCATTACACCCGCTTTCATAGCGATTTGCAGGAGTGTATTGCGCGCTTTTTTTGACTTTTGCATAAGATTCTAGGGATTCTCTTTTGACTTCTTTTATCTCTTTTAACAATGCTAAATCAATGCCATCTTTGTCATAAATCATTCCTTTAGAATCGCTCGCAGTTACGGGCTTTGCTCCTACTTGATAAAGCTTTTCTATGGTATAGGTTGCCACATTTCCAGCACCTGAAACGGTGCAGATTTTGCCCTCTAGATTTTCGCCTCTCTCTTGTAGCATTTCTTGTGCGAAATATACACAGCCATAGCCCGTAGCCTCAGGACGCACAAGGCTTCCACCCCAATTTAGCCCTTTGCCTGTTAGCACACCATCAAAGCGATTTACTAGCTTTTTATACTGCCCAAAAAGATAGCCGATTTCTCGCCCTCCTACGCCTATATCGCCCGCAGGGACATCGGTGTGCGCTCCGATATGGCGAAATAGCTCATTCATAAAACTTTGACAAAATCTCATCACTTCGCCATCGCTTTTGCCGTGCGGATCAAAATCACTTCCCCCCTTGCCTCCGCCCATAGCAAGCGTGGTTAGCGAATTTTTAAGCACTTGCTCAAAACCTAGAAATTTTAGCATTCCAAGCGTAACGCTAGGGTGAAATCTAAGCCCACCCTTATAAGGTCCAATCGCAGAATTAAACTCCACACGATAGCCATAATTTATCTGCACTTCGCCTTTGTCATCTACCCAAGCGACACGAAATATCAGCGAACGCTCTGGCACGGTTAGACGCTCTAAAATCTTGTGTTTTTGGTATTTTGACTCTTTGTCAAGTAGCGGTTGGAGCGAGCTTAGAGCCTCGCTTACGGCTTGATGAAACTCACTTTGGGCAGGGTTTTTGTCCTGCAATGCCTTGATAATGCGTGATGAATACGACATAAGAACTCCTTATGGATTTTGGTTTTGCTTTTTTGCATTTGCGCTTTTGCATTGTTTGCGTGCATTTGCTTAAAAGCTAGGCACATTATACACAATAAATGTTGGCACACAAATATAATGCTTAAGATTTTGTTGCACAAACACAAAAACAACAAAAAATAATATAAAAATACAAACGCAAGGTTTATATAAGATAAGGTTTGCTACAATCGCAGTTTTATTTTATTTCCTAATCATTTTAAGGGATTAGGGACAAATTAGAGACAAAGGACTTCTATGAAACGAACTTATCAGCCTCACAACACACCACGCAAGCGCACTCACGGCTTTAGAGAGCGAATGAAAACCAAAAACGGACGCCGTGTGATAAATGCTAGAAGAGCAAAAGGACGCAAGCGACTTGCCGTGTAAGATTTGACGAAAATATTTGGTAGTCAAAGTAGCATTAGATTTTGGCTAGATTTTGCAGGCAATGCCTAAAAAAGCTAAAAACTTAGAATATCTAAAAAGCACGGCAATGCAAACCCTAAAAACCAAAAAAGAGTTTGACTTTGTGTATAAAAATGGATTTTTGCGCTATGGCAAGGATTTTGCTATATATTTGTATAAAGAAAATCCACAGCATTTTTTTCAATCCAAAAATCTCAAAAATGCTTTGCCACAAAATGCGACTTTTTCACAAAATGCGACTTTTTCAAAAAATGGTAGCGGTAATAGCGAGTATGAAAAATATAGCGAGCAAAAAAAGCCTAGTAATGCTAGAGAATCCAAAGCGATTGCAAAATCTATGGAATCCAAAATCGGCTTAAGTGTGAGCAAAAAGATTGGCAATGCGGTCGCTAGAAACAAAATCAAACGCCGTGTAAGAGCGATTTTGCGAGAATGTAGGCAAAATGATTTTAGAGAGATTGAAAATGGATTTAGGATTATATTTGTAGCAAAAGTAGGGATAAATGCGCTAAGTTTTATAGAGCTAAAGCATAGCTTTGAATCTACGCTTAGATTTAGCCTAGATAGGCTTAGCTATAATAAACTTAGCCACAAGCACCACACGCAAAAAACCATACAAAAAAAAGGGAGTTTTCAAAAAGTCTATGACAAAAAATATGATAAAACAAACACCAAATAAACAAGATTTTGGATTAGGTTTTGGCAGGCAAAATGCGCTTATAGCCTTTTTGGACGCATTTTTACGCGCTATTGTATCAAAGGCAAAATCTATATTTTTTAGCGCGTTAAAAATGCTATTTAAGGGCTATAAAATATGTGTTTCGCCACTGCTGCCTAGTAGCTGTCGTTTTTATCCCACTTGTTCGCATTTTGCGTATTTGTCTTTTAGGTATTCAAATCCTTTTTATGCGTTTGTCGCGGTTATTTTTCGCCTTGTGCGCTGTCAGCCTTTTTGTAAAGGGGGGTTTGATTATCCTGTGATTTATGCTAGTTTAGATAGTTTTATGGATTCTAAAAATCCTACATTTTCTAAAAATCTTAAAATTTCTGCGTGGCTTATCCCGCTAAATCCAAAATCATTAGTCCAAAATATAGCTCCAAACAAAATCGATTTTCAAATCCGCGCTAAAATGTCAAAACAACCCTACTTGCTAATCCCAAGTCTAAACTAAAACAACCTACCATAAAAAAAGGAGAATCTAAGAATGAGAAAAGATGATATGAATCAACGAGTGCTTTTAGCCGTGCTTATTTCATTTGTATTTATTATCGTGTATAGTTTGATATTTCAAGACTCACAAAAGCAAAAAATTTCCGCTTCAAATGACGCTTCAAATGCTTCAAATCCTGCGACTTCAAGCACAAATCCAACCCCAAATACGCAAAATCTAGCGCAAAATCTGCAAAATCCACATACAAATCTTACGCCATCTACCCCCGCGACTAACACAACCGCTCCAGCCACAAAGCGCGAAATCATTTCTACCATTACTTCAGATGGCGTGGAGGTGCAAATCGATGATTTAGGCAGAATCGCCCAAGTCTATCTAAAAGACAAAAAATTTACCGCCCCCAAACAAGAGGGGATTTTCACGCATTTAGGCCGTTTATTTGGGCTTGCTAGCACGCCAAAAGCGCCTCTAGAAAAATTGCCACTTTTATCGCCAAACGCTGTTTTTCCGCTTGAGATGCGTTTTGAAGATGCTATGCTTAATATCGAGGCTACGCAGACTCCATACACCGCTTCGCTAAAATCCATTTCGCTAGATTCTAGCCAAAATCAAATCCTAACACTAACCCAAAAGCTATCCACGCTCACCATCACTAAAACCATAGAATTTATCTATGATGAAGACGGGCTAAAATACAAACTAGACATAGCCCTAAGCACTCCTAAAGTATATTTTTTATCAAGTGGCTCTCGCCCCATAGCCGATGATGATGGCTATGCCTTTCACGGCGTGGTGCTAAAGCAAGGTGGCATAAATGGCGTAATCGAAAAAATCGAGGACAAAGATGCCAAAATCGAGGGGCAAAACTTCTCTCAAGTCCCTTTTGTATCCGCTTCGGATAGATATTTCACTACGCTACTTTTTAGTCGCGAGGATAGCGGGCTAGCGGTGCAAGTGCTAGGCACAAGCGATACCAAAAATCCTATCCCCTACATTATTTTAGCGTCTAATACCTCTCTAGAGGGCTATGTAGGACCAAAAGATTATAGGGATTTGGCAAAAATCTACCCTGTGCTAACAGATGTGGTAGAATACGGGCTTATCACATTTTTTGCAAAACCTGTGTTTTTATTGCTTGATTGGCTTTATGGCTTGCTAGGGAATTGGGGTTGGGCGATTATTGGTGTTACGCTTGTGGTTAGAATCATTTTATTCCCGCTTAGTTACAAGGGCATTATGAGTATGCAAAGGCTAAAAGATTTAACGCCAAAAATGAAAGAAATACAAGAGCAATATAAAGGCGACCCACAAAAAATGCAAGCCCAGCTAATGCAACTCTACAAAAAGCACGGAGCAAATCCGCTAGGTGGCTGTTTGCCCATTATTTTGCAAATCCCTGTGTTTTTTGCGATTTATCGGGTGCTGTATAATGCCGTAGAGCTAAAAAATAGCGAATGGATTTTTTGGATACACGATTTATCGGTTATGGACCCGTATTTTATACTACCGATTTTGATGGGTGTGAGTATGTATATACAGCAGATTTTGACTCCAAATACCCTAGACCCTATGCAGGCGAGAATCTTTAAACTTTTGCCTGTGATTTTTACCATTTTTCTTATCACATTTCCTGCGGGGCTTGTGCTGTATTGGACGGTAAATAATATTTTTGCAATCCTTATGCAAATCGCTATAAACAAAATCATCGACAAACAAAAAGCACAAGCTATCTTAGAGCATAAAGAACACAAAACTACAAAATCCACACCAAAATCCACACAAGGAGAAAAGAAATGACAAAAGTAAGCGCAAGCACCCTGCAAGAAGCCCTCTCAAAAGCAGCCCTAGAGCTAGAATGCTCCGTAACCGAGCTAGATTATGAAGTAGTCCAATACGAATCAAAAGGCGTGCTAGGGCTAGGCAAAAAAGACGCCATAATCATCGCAAATGTAAAGCACACTCTAGCTCCTAAAAATGCGACCCCCTCAAATGCTAAAACCCCAAATATGCCTACTTCAAACGCGCAAAACAACCCACAATCTAGCACGCAATTTGAGCAAAATCCACAGCCACATATAAATGATTTTGCTAAAAACCCCTCCCAAAATCTTGCCCAAAATCCTACCGAGCCACCAAAACAAGCAACAAACCAAAATCTACAAAATAATTCCAGCCAACAATACTACCAAAATCAAGACTATCAAGATGACAAAAAAATGGAGGACAAAAACGCGCAAGAATCAAGCTTTTTTGACGCATCAGAGTTTATAAATGATACCAAACCTAGCAAGTCAAATACTGCTAGCTACTATACCAATGGGGGCTATGAGATAAACACGACTCAAACGCCTGCAACTGAAATGAAAAAATTTCAAACCAAAGAAGAAGTCGCAGATGAAATCACAAAACTTATACAAGAAATGCTTAGCTACACGCCCTATAAGATTGATAATGTCAAGGTTAGTTTTTATGACAACCAAACACTATCCATTTATATCGATGGGGAGGATTCTGCCCTACTCATCGGCGAGAGAGGCTATCGATACAAGGCGATTTCTTACTTGTTGTTTAATTGGATTCAGCCTACTTATGGATACAATATCCGCTTAGAAATCGCACAATTTTTGCAAAATCAAGAGGACGCTATTGATGCCTACTTGGTTGGTATCATCAATGAAGTCCGCAGAGAGGGCAGAGCGCAGACTAAGCCACTAGATGGGATTTTGGCGTTTATCGCGCTTAAAAAATTGCGAGAGCAATTCCCTGATAAATATATCTCTTTTAGGGAAAATCCACAAAATGAGCGATATATCATCATAAATGATTTTTATCATTAAGCATTGAATGACTTAAGCCACGCATAAATAGGCTAATCGCCACAACGCTAAAAAGCTAGTCAAATGACAAATCTAGCCCTATCTTTGCGACCCAAAAATCTAAATGATTTTGTCGGGCAAAGCCATATATTTGGCAGAGGCAAGCCTCTTTATGAAGCCCTAAAATCAAAAAAATTGCCTCATTGCTTTTTTTATGGCACGCCGGGCAGTGGCAAAACCACCCTAGCTAGAATCATTGCTAGCGAGCTAGGAAGCGATTTTTTAGAATTTAACGCGACAGATTTTAAGCTAGAATCCCTGCGCGTAAAGCTAAAATCTTATAAAGACGCACTTATTGTCCCGCTAATTTTTATTGATGAGGTTCATCGACTAAGCAAGACACAGCAAGAGGCTCTTTTGCCCATTATGGAGGAGCGTAGAGCTATCGTGCTAGGGGCTAGCACGCAAAATCCATTTTATACCCTTACCAATGCGATTCGCTCTCGCAGTATGCTTTTTGAGTTTAAGCCGTTGAAAATTTTTGAGCTAGAGCACATTCTCACAAAAGCATTAGAAATCTTAGGGATTTGCATAGTAGAATCTAGCAATGATTCTAAACCGCGTCCAAAATCAAATGCAGATTCTAGCCTAGAATGCGACAAATCCATAGAAAAAGACGCCTTTAGCTATATCATCTCAAGCAGTGCAGGAGATGCCCGCGCTATGCTAAACCTACTAGAAGTCCTAGCCCTAAGCCCCAAAATCACGCTAGAAAATGCAAAAACCCTGCGCCCTTTTAGTCTAAATGATGGCTCAAGCGAAGATGACACACATTACAACCTAGCCTCAGCCCTTATAAAATCCATTCGCGGAAGCGATGTAGATGCTAGCATTTACTACTTAGCTAGGCTTATCGCAGGCGGAGAAAACCCAGAATTTATCGCTAGAAGGCTTGTGATTTTAGCAAGTGAGGACATAGGCAATGCCAACCCAAATGCCCTAAATCTCGCCACCTCCACCCTCATAGCCGTAGGAAAAATCGGCTACCCAGAAGCGCGCATTATCCTCTCTCAATGCGTGATTTTTCTAGCCTCCTGTCCCAAATCAAACACCGCTTATAAAGCCATAGATAAAGCCATAGAAGCGATAAATGATGGCGAGATTTTGCCTATTTCGCCACATATTTTGCCACATTCCAAATCCTACAAATACCCGCATAATTTTGGTGGGTGGGTAGAGCAAAAATACCTTACCAAAGATTTGCATTTCGTAGAATCCACCGCTAAAGGCTATGAAAAGACGCTAAATGAATGGCTAGAAAAAATCAAACAAAGCAAGTAATAAACGCGCAAAAAATCAAGTCTCTAAACCAAAAAAAAAAAAAAAACGGCTATAATTTGGGCTTTGATTTTTTGATTTGTAGCGTTTTTGATTTTGCGTTTTTTTAAGCAGCGTTTAGCACATTTTTTATCACAAATAAGGAACAATATCAATGCAAAAATCTAATGTGATTTATGACTATCTTATCGTGGGGGCGGGGCTTTTTGGCTCTGTGTTTGCATTCGAGGCAAGTAAAAGGGGCAAAAAATGTCTTGTAGTTGATAAGCGAAGCCATATCGGCGGGAATTGCTATACGGAGAGCTTTGTAGATTCAAGCGTAGATTTAAGCAAATCTAGCGCAAATTCTAATTTGGATTTTAGCGCGAATCCACAAAATGCGAATCCAAATGCAAAATCTACATTAGATTCTAACGCACCTTTTGAAAACAAACCCAAAATCAATATCCACAAATACGGCGCACATATTTTTCACACTTCAAATGCGAAAATTTGGCAATATATACAACAATTTTGCGAGTTTAATCACTTTATAAATTCTCCACTTGCAAACTTTAGGGGCGAAATTTATAACCTGCCATTTAATATGAATACCTTTGCGCAGATTTTTGGCAACGCTTCAAAATTGCGCCACGCCACGAGAGAGAGAGAGAGAGAGAGAGAGTTGCCCACGCGCTAGATTCTAATAAATCCCCCTCCCTTGCGCGTAGCGATTTCACAGCTTCCCCCTCCCTTGCGGATGGGGATAAAGGGGGTGGGTGCAAAGCACAAAGAAATAGTAGCGCAAAATTTATAAACAGTGATTCTACCCACGCCAAAGCCCCCTCCGCAAGGGAGGGGGAACAAAAAGAAAATTCTCACAATGGCAAAACGGCTTGTCATACTGAGGGCGAAGCCCGAAGTATCTCTAAAAGTTTAAACAATAGAGATATTTCGTTTTCTACGAAAACTCAATATGACAAAGTTGCCGTTATTGCGAGCGAGCAACGCGAGCGTGGCAATCCACTAAAAAATAAAGTCATAGATTGCCACGAATCGCTACGCGATTCTCGCAATGACAAAACTACACCCTTAACTCCAAATTTCCTAACCCCCGA
>NZ_JBSIUV010000021.1:0-46649 GCF_053654515.1 Helicobacter sp. T3_23-1059
ATTTTTTTACCAAATAATGCAAAAACCCTCCACCTTAAAATTAGATATTTTTCATTAGAAAAATTAGCCATTTTTTAAGCTACTTTGAATGTGAAACTCTCGCCTTTATCCCCTCTTTGTCCGCGCTAAATTCTACTTTATCCCCATCTTTTAGCTTATCTTGCAAGATGAGCTCGGCTAGTCTATCCTCGACTTCCTCGTATAATGCCCGTTTGAGCGGACGCGCACCAAACACGGGGTCAAACCCCACGCTAGCGATAAACTCTTTTGCCTTAGAATCTAGAGTGATACTTATGTCTCTCTCACGCAATTTTTTAGCGATTCCTTCAAACATAATATCCACGATTTTAGCGATTTCCTCCGCACGCAGCGGATTAAAAATCACCATATCATCAAGTCGGTTAAGAAACTCTGGCTTAAAGTAGCCCTTTAGCTCTTCTTTCACAGCACTCTCACGCTTAGTCTTATCCTCTATGCTCATTATTTTATCGCTACCGATATTGCTTGTCAAAATGATAATAGTGTTTTTAAAATCCACCGTTACGCCTTTATTGTCTGTCAAACGCCCATCATCAAGCACTTGCAAAAGCAGGTTAAACACATCGGGGTGCGCTTTTTCGATTTCATCAAAAAGTAGCACGCAATAAGGCTTCCTGCGCACCGCTTCAGTGAGCTGTCCGCCCTCCTCATAGCCCACATAGCCCGGCGCAGCACCCACTAGGCGCGATACTTCGTGCTTTTGCATATATTCGCTCATATCAAATCGCACCAGATTTTTTTCACTATCAAAGAGAAATCGCGCTAATGCCTTAGCAGATTCTGTCTTGCCAACGCCTGTGGGACCAAGAAATAAAAAACTCCCAATAGGACGATTGCTATCGCTAAGTCCCGCTTTGTTGCGTTTAATGGCTCTAGCGATTGCTTTTAGGGCAGCTTCTTGCCCGATGACAGATTCGCTTAATGTTTCCTCAATTCCCAAAATCTTTTCTTTCTCGCTTTGGAGCATTTTTTGGATAGGGATTTGCGTCCAGCGACTAATGATTTTAGCGATACTCTCTTGTGTAACGGCATTTTTAAGCAGTGTGCCACCCTCTTGCATTTGCTCCCATTTTTCATTTAAGCCCTTTTGTTTTTCAATCGCCTTTGGAAGCGTGTCATAATCGATTTTTGCTGCCTCTTCGAGTTTGCCCTCGCGCTTGCAAATATCGCTTTTGCGCTTTAAATTCTCGATTTCATCTTTTGCTTTGGCGATTTGCTCAAACACGCTCTTTTCGTTTTCAAATTTCGCTTCTAGCTTGGCGCGTTCCTCATCGGCGTTGCTGATTTCTTTTTCTATCTCTTTTAGGCGATTGCTCGTTTGGGTGGAGTCTTTTTCCATTTTCAACGCCTCTTTTTCCACGCGCAAATTTTGCACCACGCGCTTTATGCTCGCGAGCTCAAAGGGCTCAGATTCTATTTGCATTTTTAGCTCGGCTGCGGCTTCATCGATTAAGTCAATCGCCTTGTCAGGCAAAAATCTATCCGTAATGTAGCGCGAAGAGAGCTTAGCAGCCGCCACAAGCGCGGAATCTGTGATATTGACTTTGTGGTGGGCTTCTAGTCGTTCTTTTAGCCCGCGCAGGATTTGCAAAGATTCATTGACACTTGGCTCATTTAACGCCACAGGCTGAAATCGCCGTGTCAAAGCCGCATCTTTTTCAAAATATTTGCGATATTCTTTGAGCGTGGTTGCGCCTATGGTGTGGAGCTCGCCTCGTGAGAGTGCGGGCTTTAGGATATTTGCCGCGTCCATACTCCCCTCGCTCGCCCCCGCCCCGACAATGGTGTGAATCTCATCGATAAACAAAATCACATTCGCGTTTTTTTTGACTTCATCGACTACGGCTTTTAGTCGCTCCTCAAACTCCCCGCGATACTTCGCCCCCGCTACTAGCGCACTCATATCAAGCGCGATTACGCGTTTATTTTGCAAAGAGAGTGGCACATCTTTTTTGATGATTTTTTGGGCGAGTCCCTCTACGGCTGCGGTTTTACCGACACCCGGCTCGCCTAGCAAGATTGGATTATTTTTTGTCTTGCGGATTAAAATCTGCATAAGTCGCTGAATCTCCTCATCTCGCCCAATCACAGGGTCTAGCTTGCCCTCTATGGCTTTTGCGGTCAAATCGATTCCGTATTTGGCGAGGGCTTCGAGCGTAGAATCATCGTTTTGATTGAGGATTTTGCTCCCTGCGCGGATAGATTCTAGAGTTTTTACAAGTTCGTGCATATCGATATGCTTGCCTAAAATCTGCTTAAAATCCTCGTTTTTGAAGTTTGCGATGATGAAATTATCCACCGCGACAAAGCTATCGCCATTTTGCGTGGCGTGGGCTAGAGCTAAATCTAGCACGCTTTTTAGCTCTTTGGCAATGGAAATATTTTCGCTTGAGACGCCAGAGCTTTTTGGCAGGGAATCCACCGCGCTTTTTGCCTCTAGCTCTAATGGCGATTTTTCTACGCCCATCTTGTTTAGGGCTTGGTTTAGTAGGCTTTGATGATTGGTTAGCATTGCCCAGATTATGTGCTTGGTTGTGAGTTCGGCATTGCTCGCGTGCAGGGCAAGAGAAGCCGCAGAATCTAGCGTTTCTTTGAAATGATTGGTAAGTTTGTCAAAAAGATTGTTTTGCATTTGTTGCTCCTTATGGATTTTGTTGAAAAAAATTAGCGTATAAAATCGGTTTTTGTTTGGATAAAATCAAACTTTATACGCAAAGCATTATAATACTTTAGTCTAAACATATAAACTTTTTTTACTGATTTATTGTAAAGGTTTTGCAAAATCTGCGATAAATTGTTACAAAATGCCTAAATTATCGCTTGTTTTTGTCGTTTTTGTGGGATTTGGCTTGATATTTGCTAAATACTTTATACTTTTTGGGTAGAATACGCGTTTTTGTTAAGCAGATTTTGGGCTTGGCAAAATCGTGGCACTTTTGATACATAGCATAAAAAGTTGCCCTATATTATCCACACAAAACAAAGCGGGAGAAAAAAAACAAAATGAATACCATTAAAGAAGTAGGCACAAAGACGGGGCTAAAAAAAACATTTGTAAATAAAAAATACTTTTTTTTAGGCATAGGCATAGCTTTTGTTTGGGCTTTGTTAGCGTTTAGCAATGTGTTTGCTATCTCGCAAGCCACACAAAAACCACAAAATCCACAAACAGAGCGCAAGCAGCGCGCCCAAGCGATTGAAAAATTTTCCAAAACATTGTCTATCATAGAATCTTACTATGTCGATGAAATGGGTGTAGAAGATATTGTAGATAAGGCTATTGACGGGCTTATAGGCAATTTAGATGCGCATTCCGCTTACTTAGATGAAAAAAAATACAAAGAGCTAAAAATCCAAACTAAAGGCGAGTTTGGCGGGTTAGGAATCACAGTGGGGCTAAAAGATGGCGCACTTACCGTTATCGCTCCCCTAGATGATACTCCAGCCCAAAGAGCGGGGCTAAAAAGTGGCGATGTAATCCTAAAAATCGAAAATCAAAGCACCATAGGAATGAGTATAGATGATGCCGTAAATCTAATGCGAGGCAAGCCAAAAACACCTATCACTATAAGCATAGTTCGCAAGGGTGAGGGCAAACCTATGGAATTTAAACTTGTGCGTGATGTAATCAAAGTAAAATCTGTGTATGCCAAAAAAATTGAAGACACGGATTATTTGTATTTGCGTGTCAATTCTTTTGATGAGAATGTAACGCAATCTGCAAGCGCGGCACTAAAAGAGCATAGCAAAATCAAAGGGCTTGTGCTAGATTTGCGAAACAATCCGGGCGGATTGCTAGACCAAGCGGTGGATTTATCAAATCTATTTATCAAAGATGGCGTAATCGTATCCCAAAAAGGCAAAGTCAATGAGGAAAATATCAGCTACAAAGCCACAGGCAAAGCCCCTTATGCTAAACTACCTATCGTAGCTTTGGTAAATGCAGGCACAGCAAGTGCTAGCGAAATCGTATCAGGCGCATTGCAAGACCACGGGAGAGCTATCGTGGTAGGCGAAGAGACATTTGGCAAGGGAAGCGTGCAAATGGTAATACCCATTAGCTCAAATGAAGCTATCAAACTAACCACCGCAAAATACTACCTCCCAAGCGGGCGCACCATACAAGCAGTAGGAGTAAAACCCGATATAATAGTCCATCCCGGTAGCGTGCCTCAAGGCGATAATGGATTTGAGATAAAAGAAGCGGATTTAAAAAATCATTTAGAAAATGAGCTACGCAAAATCGACAATAAAGATAGCAAACCAGCAGAATCCAAACAAGAATCCAAAAAGCTAATCACCCAAACAGATATAGCCGATGACATACAGCTAAAATCCGCGCTAGACGCCCTAACTGCGTGGAATATCCTAGATAAAGCTAAGCAATAATTTGGGCTAACATTTTTGCCTAGTTTTTTTTTAAAAAATTTGGATTTTTCAAAATCTTTGGGTTTTGAAAAATCTTGCGATTTACAAAAACCCTATTTATGCCAATCACCGCAAAAAAACTAGCAAGCAAACTAGATATTATAAAATCTAGTTTGTAAGTGGCTAATTTTAGCCTGTGCAAGCGACTTACAAACACATTTTTATTTATCCCCAAAAAATCTCTTAAAAAATCCTGCTTTATTCACTTGCTTTACACGAGAAATCGCTAAATCCCCGCTTTTTATATCATTTGTTATCGTAGAGCCAGCCGCGATTAGCACGCTAGATTCTATATTTACAGGGGCTACTAATTGCGTATCGCTACCGATAAATACATTTTCTCCAATGATAGTTTTATGCTTCGCTTTGCCATCATAATTACAAGTGATAACCCCCGCTCCCACATTGCTTCCTTGCCCTATTTGACAATCCCCTAGATAGCTTAGATGCCCAGCTTTTACCCCTTGCAGATTTGCTGCCTTTGTCTCTACAAAATTGCCAATGTGCGTAGAATTTATCACGCTGTTTGGACGAATATGTGCAAATGGTCCAATATCACTAGAGATGATTTGGCTAGATTCTACTACGGTATGGGATTTGATAATGCTATCTTGTATGAGCGTCTTCCCCTTTAGCACCACGCCACTTTCTAGCTCACATTGCCCGCTAAACTCGACTTCTTCTTCGATATATATCGTGTGTGGCAAGTGCATTATCACGCCATTTTTCATCGCTTTTTCCCTCAAATATTCTAGCTTTTTGCATTCTGCCTTTGCTAACTCGCTTTTAGAATTTACCCCCATAAATTCATCTTTATCCCCGCAAAACGCACTTATTTTTATCCCCTGCGCACGCGCTAGGGCAACCATATCTGTGAGGTAAAATTCTTTTTGTGCGTTATGATTAGAAATCTTTGGCAATAGATTTTGCAAAATCCCTCTATCAAACGCATAGATTCCAGCATTTACGATATTTAAGAGCTTTTGGGATTCATCGCAGTCTTTTTCCTCGATGATTGCCTCCACCTCTGCCCCACAAGCCTCATTAGCCACATTTGAGTTGTCAAATATCACTCTCCCATAGCCACTTGGATTTTCTAGCTTCATTGTGCTTATGGCGATTTTTGCAGTGTTTTTGTCATTATTAGGTTTCAAAAAATGTGCGATTTTTGCAATCGTTTCTCGCGTGATTAAAGGCATATCGCCATTTAGCACCACTACGCATTCGTGGGCAAAATCTATGATTTTTTTACCATCATTTTGGCTAGATTTTTTGCCCTCATTTACAAAAAACGCTCCACCTGTCCCCGGGAATGCTTCGTGATTTTGGGTATGAAAGACTAGATTTCCTTCTAGCTCGCCATTTTCTAGGCTTTTTTTTAGATAAGATTCTATCATTTCGCGCTTGTGATATAGCACGATATGCACATCATCACTCACGCTCAACGCCTCCCGCACGATATAATAAATCATCGGCTTCCCACATATCGTATGCAAGACTTTGGGAGTGTGAGAGCGCATACGCGTGCCAGCTCCAGCGGCTAAAATTATCACTGAAAAATCCATATTTATGTCCTTAGTTGATATGTTTGAATGCAGGGCGCAGAAGTAAAAATGCCAAATTTTAGCACTTTATCCCAAAAATACAGAATCTTTTAACCACTCTTAATGAAATTTGTGCCGTTGTTTATCATTGCTAGTGAGATTTTGAGATACTACACTTTGCGCTTAAATCTTACAAATGTTTTTGTCATTGCGAGCGTTGCATTTTAATGCAAAGCGCGACAATATGTTTTTGTTTTTTATTTTTGTAGGTTGTCGCGCATTAGATTTTGCAAAAATGCAAAATCTAATTACTCGCAATAGCAAGCAAGCATTATCACACCTAGACTTTTACAAAAACAAATCCACACAAAATCCAAAATCAAATAAATCTATGAAAATCTGTAAAAAATATGATTATTTAGCACAAAGGCAATGATAAAAATCTACTATTTTTGATAAAAATTCCGCTTTTTTCTAAAAAAAATGTGTAAAAATCGCCGTTTTTTTTTTTTTTTTTTTGTTTTTATTTTCAGCTGCAATTAAGTTTATTTTGTTTAAGATTTACGATTTACAATTTATTTACCTTAAATGAATCACTTTGGAAGTTTGATGATAAAAACGCGCATTACGCGCTATAAAATTTTGTAAGGAAAAACAAAATGAAAAATACTCACACAAAGCCTAAGCAAACGCTTGGGGATTTTTATGATGACAAAGACAATGGATTGCCACGCACAACAAATTGCGCTCACAATTATGGCGTAGGTGTGGATTGCCACGATTCTAGCCTTTTTGACAAAAACCTAGAATCTCGCAATGACAGCAACGCAAATTCTAACAATGATGGCGTGATTTCCCACTCTATTGCGGAGTCGCAAAACTCTTGTCCTCCCTCCATTGCGGAAGATTTTGCCTTCTGTTCCCCCTCCCTTGCGGAGGGGGCTAGGGGGTGGGTATCTTTAGATTCCACCGCCGTCATTGTAGGCAATGACAAAGAAAACTCCGTCATTGCGAGCGAGCAAAGCGAGCGTGGCAATCTATCCTATAATACAAAAAAAGTAGATTGCCACGCATTAGATTCTGCAAAAATGCTGAATCTAATTGCTCGCAATGACGGCAATGAAAACTCCCATAGTTACAATAATACCCACCCCCAAACCCCCTCCGCAAGGGAGGGGGCTTCTTTTTGGGCTTCTTCCGCAAGGGAGGGGCTTTTAAAATCCAAAAATGCAAAAACAACACCAAAAAAACGCCTAGCCTTATCCCTAGCCGCTAGCGCATTGCTAGCAGGCATAGCTAGCCTAAATGTAGCAGTGGCAGGAGAGTGTATATTAGCCTCCACAGGACTTCCTTGGAGTAGCACACAGCAAAAAGTCTATTGCACAGGCTCATTTGCTTCTGCTAGCCTATTTCAATCCCAGCTAGAAAACGCAGCCAAAAGCGCGACTCAAGGCGGACTTTTTTACATAGGTAGCACTGATGATAAAAGTAGCCCCATATCCACTTCCATAGGGGCAGGCACAGCCATACTAGATTTAGCCAATCTAGGCACAGCACAATTTGACTTTTCATTTCAGTTTTTTGGTGTAAATGCGCCAGATACTACCCTAAAATTTACAGGCACTCACGCAGGTAAACCACTTGGAATCCTTATGCCATATAGTGAAAAATCCGCAAACCATAACTCAAATGGCTCTAGCTTTTATGCAATGGAGATTGACACAAATGTCGATTACGATAGCTATGGCGTGAAAAATGTCTATGGCAGGGCGTTATCTTTAAGCATACACGGAGGCACGCAGATAGGACGCGTAGATGAGAGAAGCGGAGAATACTTAGGAGGGATAACCATAAACGCAAACAAGACAGTGAATGCTATGGCGATTTATGGAGGGTTTGGAGGGACGGATAGAAGCTCATTTGTAAGCAAGCTAACTAATAATGGCACGATAAAAGAGCTAAATTTGGGGTGGAAAAAGTTTGCGGGGGATTTTGCCTCTGTGCTAGGGCTATATAATATCGGCGGAAGCGGCACGATAGAAAATCTAAATATCTATCAATCAACCCTTACGATAAATAGCAATCCTAGCACTTGGAATAACCAAACCCACACTACAAACATATACCCCGAGCATATCAGTGCAAATACAATCACAAAAGTAAGCGAAGTAGGGGCAGGAGCGATAAGAATCAACATAGGCGAGGGCGTAACAGACGCAAACAACACTTACTACTATGAAAAACTAATACTAGATAGCAATGGTGGCAAAGACATAACAAATGCCGATGGCACAACAAGTCAGCTAAATTTTTCCCACCTAAGCGCAGGGCTAGGCACGGCACTGCACGATATGGGAGTTGGATTTCGCGTTAGCCCAGATATTGCCACAAGCTATGGGGCTTCGCTGTGGCGCATCATCACGATGAGCTATATGAGACGAGCGGTGATGACGCAAAACGCGCTAGATTCTTTGATGAAAAAGAACTTTAGAAGCGATTTATCAAAATACGCCCAAAAAGACAAAGAGATTTTCCTAAACCGCGCTAGAAACCAACGCGATGTCAATAACCCCGCTAGAATCAATCGCTACTCCCCTGCTATGCGAAAAGCAATGAAGCAAGATAAATCCACAAAGCGAAAATCTAAGACAGATAAGGCGTTTTTGGACTATGGGGGGAATAAAAATCATATCGCCTTTGTGCTACCCTATGCGGCGCATTCTTACGCAGAGCTAGGCGTAGCAAGCGCGACAGAGTGGAGCGGAGGAATGATAGGGGGCGTGCAAAGAGCAGTGGGAGAGGGGATACTAGGTGGCTATCTAGGGTATGAATACGCCTATGTCGATGCAGAACTACTCCGCACGCAAGCCACCGTGCATAATAGCTCGCTAAATATCGGCGCGACTTTTTTCCAAAGTTTTGCCTTTGAGACAAAACCACAGGAATTTTATCTTAAATTAAATTTGCGCGCAGGGCTAGATATGCCTTCATTTAGCGCGCAAAGCCCACTGCCAAATATCAAATTTAAACTAGAATCAAATACGCCTGATTCTGTGATACCGCTGATATGGAGTGCGGGAGCGTCTCTAAGAAGCGGAATCAACTTTTACCAACTAAAATTTAATAGCTACATAGCCCCAGAGCTAGGGCTAAGCTATGATGTTTTATCTCCGCTAGATATGAAGCTACAAAAGGCAAAATATAAACTAGGTGGCAATGAATACTACCCTATGCAAATGTGGCATCTCCCACAAGTCGCTGCGAGTGTGAAATACTACAAAGTATGGACGAAGGGCTTTAAAATGAGCGCGATAGGTGGGCTACGATACAATGTGCTAAACAAGCCTGAAGGGGAGTTTAAAATCGGTGGGCTTAGTGGTAGCGGGACAATCGCATTGCCGATACTCTATGGCAATATTGATTTGGATTTTATATGGACGCTAAAGCAAAACCACGAACTAAGCGCAGGGTATAATGGGCTTTTTTACTCAAATTTTAATGAATTTGGCAAGGCAAGTGAAAATGATAGATTTCACGGGGTTAGCACGGCTTTTAATATGAAATATGTGTATTGGTTTGGCGGAAAATCTTAATTAGTGAAAATTTTAATTGTGGAAGTCTTAAGAGGGGAAGTTTAATTGCATTGTTATTAGATTTTTGTGATTTTGCTGTGATTGCAAAACAATTAGATTCTGCATTTTTGCAGAATCTAATGCGTGGCAATCTACTTTGCTTGAATGATAGATTGCCACGCTCGCTTTTGCTCGCTCGCAATGACGATTTACTTGAATAGTTAAAAGCCCCCTCCCTTGAAAGAGTGGCAATGCTTCTTAAAGCCCCCTCCCTTAGCACGAGGGGGTTTTGCTTCGGCTAACGCCTCGCAACCCGTTGGGTGGGGGTGGGTAGATTTTGCGCTAGCAAAATTTGCAACGCTAGAATCTGCATTTGCAATATCTGCTTTTGCAAAATCTGCAACGCTAGAATCATTTGTAGCGTTTTTTGTCGTGGATTGCCACGCGTTGCGTTGCAACGCTCGCAATGACGAAGTGGCGTTTTTTAAGGAAGCGGGTGATTTGGATACTTTTAAAGATACCCACCCCCTAACCCCTCCGCAAGGGAGGGGGGACAAAAGATTTGCGACTCCGCAAGGGAGTGGGAAATAACGCCGTCGTTGCGAGCGGATTTTGTATAAAATCTTGCCAAAAATGATAAGAAATCAACCGCTTAAGTTGTCTTGAGCCTATTATTTTTTACCAAAAAGCGTGTTTTTGACATTTTTATAGCGATAGATTTTCACGATTCTAGTCTTTTTGACAAAAGCCTAGAATCTCAAAAAGACAGCAATACAAATTCTCGCAATGACAGAATCCCTCCTCCCTTGCGGATGGGGTTTGGGGGTTGGTTTTTTGTCAGCCTTATGTTTTTTAAAAGCCAAAGCATCTCGTCATTGCGAGCAAGTCGCAAGACTTGCGCAATAATCTAAAAGCTATAAATTATCATACTAAACTTTTTGCAAAACATTTCAGTATCCAAAAAAGTAAATCCTGTAAATAACCAAAATTTTGCAACATAATGCGATTTTACAAAAACATTTGGCTACTTCGCTAGTTTTACCCGCTCGCAATGACTAGATATTTCGCCAATGCTAAATATGACAACGATACAAATTAACCAACAAATATAAAGCAAGGCAAAAACCACTTCTACCCAAAAAGTGCTTTTAATTGCCCTAAGGACTCTTCAAAACTGATGACTTCTTTTTCTGCTTGTTTTAAAAAATGCTCCATAGCAGATTTTCTATCTAGCGCGTAGTCTAGCTCTGGGTCGCTACCGCGCTGATAAGAGCCTATGCGGATAAGCACTTCATTTTCGCGCAAAAGAGAATAATAACGGCGAAATTTTTGAATCAACTCTTTTTGTGTTTCATCGATTATATCATTACTCACGCGTGAAGCAGAGGATAGCACATTTATGGGCGGGTAGATTCCCAAATCCGTAAGATTGCGCTCTAGCACGATATGCCCATCTAGTATGCTTCTAGCTTGGTCGGCTATGGGGTCTGCCAAATCATCTCCCTCCACAAGCACGGTAAAAAACGCGCTTATTGAGCCTTTGCCCTCTTCTTTGCCCGCTCGCTCCATAAGTTGAGGCATAAGCGTTAGCACACTTGGAGGGTATCCTTTGCTTGTGGGAGGCTCGCCTAATGCTAGCCCGATTTCGCGCTGTGCCATCGCAAAGCGCGTGATAGAATCCATAATAAAAAGCACATCTCTGCCCTGTGATTTAAAATATTCTGCCACTGCCATAGCCGAAAATGCCCCGTATTTGCGCATAAGCGGAGAATCATCGCTTGTGGCTACTATCAGCACCGTATTTTCCAAACTCCCTCCCAAAGACTTGTGGATAAATTCTGGCACTTCCCTACCCCGCTCGCCAATCAAAGCTATGACTTTTATAGGTGCATTACACCCGCGCACTATCATTCCCATTAGTGTAGATTTCCCCACGCCTGAGCCTGCAAAAATCCCTAGCTTTTGCCCCTTGCCACAAGTCAAAAGCGCGTTTATAGAGCGCACCCCCACATCAAAAACTTCATCTATGATTCCGCGTTTTAGGGCTTTTATGGGGGGATTTATAATAGGCACAAAAATAGGATTCTCTAAAGGCGGTTTATCATCGATAGGCTCTCCCAAAGGATCAAAAGCACGCCCTAGCATAGAATCTGCCACAGGAAAAGTAAGCCCATTTTTTTGGATAATGACTTTATCGTGTATGCCAAAATTTTCCACAAATTCAAATGGATTAAACCCAAAACCATTTCCCTCGCTTACTGTTACTATGCCTAGCGATTGACTGCCATCTTTATGCAAAACCTGCACTATATCGCCCACACTAGGCGTAATCCCGCGTGCGTAGATAATCGTAGGTGTGATTTTGTGGATAGAGCCATATTGGGGAGAGAGGTTTGGGCGAGTGGCTAGCTTGTTTTTTAGCAAATCAAGCGACATTACAATCCTTAAATGTTGTTTAAATTTTTTAAAGCAAACGCGCTAAAAGCACAAAGTTTTTCAGCAATTTTATAATGTTTTTTGGGATTTTTGGCTAAAATGGCGGATTATTTTGTGCTAAATTTTATGACAAAAAAGCAAGCAAAAAGCGACTAAAAACGATAAAAAAAGGAAAAAAATGAACCTAGAAACCACAAAGCTAAATGCCGCAAACGCCATAGCAAAAGGCAAAATCACCCTAAAAGAGCTAGAATCCAAGCTAGAATCTATCGCACAAAAAGCTAGCAAAAATATCAAAATCGATGGCTTTAGAAAAGGCAAAGTCCCAACCCATATCATAAAAGCGCGCTACAAAGATTCTATGCAACAAGATGCAGAGAGAGAATCTATCCAAGAAATGCTAAAAGAGGCGTTGCAAAAACTAGGATTAACAGAACAAAACTTAATAGGAAACCCCGTAGTAAGCAAGTTTGAAAAAGACAAAGATGACATAGAAGTGGAGATAAAAATCTCTATCGTGCCTGAATTTTCACTAGGCGATTATAAATCCAAAATCCCAACTCCTAAAATCCCAACCCCCACTGACAAACAAGTCCAAGAAAGATTAGAAAATTTTGCCTCTAGCAACGCACCTTTGGTAGAATCCACAAGCAAAAGTGTCAAAAACGGCTTAGTGGCAAATATTGATTTTGAGGGCTTTGTAGATGGCGTGGCGTTTGAGGGGGGCAAGGCTAGTGGTTTTGATTTAGCCATTGGTTCTGGGCAATTTATCGCAGGATTTGAAGAAGGGCTAATCGGCACAAAAATAGGCGAACAAAAAGACATACAAGTAACATTTCCCGAGACTTATCAAGCACCAAATCTAGCAGGCAAACTAGCTACTTTTAAAGTCAAAATAAATGCCATAAAAGAAAAAGCAAAACAAGACATAAATGACGAGCTAGCAAAAAAACTAATGGGCAAAGAGGACGCGACACTACAAGAGCTAAAATCTAGCATAAAAGATGAGCTAGCAAATGAGCTAAAAATCCAGCACTACAATGAGGAAATGAAAAGCAAATTTTTAGAAGCACTAGATTCTAGCTTTAATTTTGATTTGCCAGAAACGATTGTCGAGCAAGAAATGGATATGCTATTTCGCAATGCCCTATCAACGATACCACAAGATGAGCTAAAAACCTATCAACAAGATGCCAAAAAAGCAAAAGATAAACGCGAAGAATACCGCAAAGAAGCCCAAAGTAATGTCAAAGTTACTTTCATCATTGATGCGATTGCAAAGGCAGAAAATATCACAATCGATGATAGAGAGGTAATGAATGCGATTTATTATGAAGCGTTGATGAGTGGGCAAAATCCAAAAGATACGCTAGAGTTTTACCAAAAAAACAATCTGCTACCTGCGGTAAAAATGTCGCTCATAGAAAATAAAGTCCTCCACACAATGCTTGATAAAAAAGCAGGGCTAGAGCAAAAAACTGCGACAAAAAATAGCCAAAATAAAGATTCTGCCAAAAGCGAAAAAAGCACAAAAGAGCAAACACAATCTAAAACCAAAGAATCTAAAGCCGATTCTAGCAAGAATGACGCAAGCAAAAATGACACAAAAAAATCCACAAAATCATAAACAACATACAAAGGCAATCAAATGAACTATATCCCCTATGTCATCGAAAAAACAGGGCGAGGCGAGCGAAGCTACGATATTTACTCAAGGCTACTAAAAGACAGAGTGATTTTGCTAAGTGGCGAGATAAATGATATGGTGGCTAGCTCCATTGTCGCACAGCTACTTTTCTTAGAAGCAGAAGATCCACAAAAAGATATAAATCTATATATAAACTCTCCCGGTGGCGTTATCACAAGCGCGTTTAGCATTTATGACACGATGAATTATATCCGTCCTAGCGTTTGCACGATATGTATCGGGCAAGCGGCTAGTGCGGGGGCGTTTTTGCTAAGCTGTGGCGAAAAGGGTAAGCGATTTTCTCTGCCAAATTCTAGGATTATGATTCATCAGCCTTTAGGTGGCGCACAAGGACAGGCTAGCGACATCGAAATCCAAGCAAAAGAGATTTTGCGACTAAAAGCAAAGCTAAATGAGATAATGGCAGCCACCACAGGGCAAAATCTAAAAAAAATCACGCAAGACACAGAGAGAGATTTTTTTATGAGTGCTAAAGAAGCCAAAGAATACGGGTTGATTGATAAAATCTTAGAGCGTAGCGCAAAATAATTTACCCTCTCAAAATCGCTTTATAAAGTCGATTTCAAATCAAGTTAAAGACAAAAAAAACAAACGGACGATAAAAATAGATTCTACAAAGTGCAAAATAAAAAAGCACAAAATCTAACATAAAGTCCAAAAAACAAAATTTAAAAAAAGGTAGGCACAAAATGGCAAAAGATGACAAAGCAAGCATTTCAGATAATCCATTTTTATCTGGCGTAAATCCTGCAGTGCCTAGAGGTGGCGAAGATGGCGATGTCGCACCGGGCGATGGGGAGGATTTTTTAAGTGTAGTGGCTAGACTATCCGAGACTGCTGTGCAAACTATCCAACAAGAATCCCTGCCCTGCCTGCCATCAAATTACCGACTTTATTTTGAAAAATTTTTAGAAAAAGAATCCCCCACGACAAAGCAAAAAATCCGCACGATTATGCGCTTGCAATCAGATTTAGAAAATCGCGCTTTAATCTTTGAAAAATCTGTCGGGGAGAGTTTGCGCGTGATAAAACAGGTGCTAAATTGTATGTCGGTGGTGTATCAAAATTTCTTAATCGCTCAAAATGTCGTCCGTCAATATAGCCAAGATATGGAGCAAGCGGATAATAAACTAACCTTGCGAAATGTAATGGATTTTTTCGTGCGTGATATGAATAAAGTAACCACCATTACTTCAAAGCAGCTCGACCAAATCCGTGATTTGTATGTCAAAACTGATAAAAATCTAAAACAAATTAGCCAAAATTCTGTTTATGATTTAAATCTTGATGTCTATAATCGCAACTTTTTTAACGCCGCATTGCAAAAAGAACAACAACTCTGCCAAGAATTTAACCACCCCTCAATCCTTGTGTATTCATCTTTGTCAAACGAGCTATCACGCAATGTAGGGCAGGATTCGCCTGTGTTTATGATATTGCTAAAGACTTTGGCAAAATTTTTGCAAAAGCATGTGCCTACGAGTGATTTTATCGGCTATATTGGCGAGGGGATTTTTGGGATTTTGCTAAAGTATTCAGACATTAGAGAAGCACAAGAAATCTGTGTGGCATTGTATCAAGCAGCCCAAATCACCGATGTTTTTGTGGGGGATTTAAATCTACAGTTAGACATTTCTACAAGTATCGCAAAGATAATGCCAGAACGCTCCATCGAAGAAACTCAAAGTGCCTGTCTCTCTACCCTAAAAGTCGCCCTAGAGGAAAAACAGCACTGCAAAATCTACCAACAAGATGACGAAAACGCCGATGTTATTGACGATATTGAAGCACCCAAACTCTAAACTTAAGCAAAAATCAAATCCTGTGGAGGATTTTGATGAGAATCTGCATCAGTTTTTAGATGATATGTATGAGACGATGATACATAGTGGGGGTATAGGATTAGCGGCGATTCAAGTAGGCAAGCCTATCCGTGCGCTAGTGATAAATATCCCCCGTGAGATAGAGGGCGCACAGCCAGAGCTCCAAGAGGACGGGAGCTATGCTATCCCCACAGAACAGCGCAAAGAGGATTTACTAGAAATCATAAACCCTGTATTTTTGAAACAAGATGGGCGGACTTTATATAAAGAAGGGTGCTTATCTGTCCCGGGATTTTTTGAGGATATTGAGAGATTTGAGAGTGTGAGTGTGGCATACCAAGATAGATTTGGCAAGGAGCATATTTTGCAAGCAGATGGCACGCTTGCGATTTGCCTCCAACACGAAATAGACCACCTAAATGGAATCCTTTTTGTAGATAAATTGCCCATTTTGCGTAGAAAAAAATTTGAAAAAGAGCTAAAAAAACTCCAAAGAGAGCAAAGACAAAATCTTAAACCAAAATCCACACAAGAATCATAGATAAAAATCATCGCATTTTATATTCACAAATTAACTTCACAAACGCACCGACAATATCACAAGGCTAAAATCATTGCAAGGCTAAATCCACCTCAAAAAACATTGCAGAGATAAATTTATCGCACTATTTTTGTATAATCTCGATAAATCATCTCTTTTGTCATAATTGAGACTTTAAAAAAGCCAAAAACTCTTTTTTTGTCATATTTATTATTATATTGATGGCATTAGCCCAAAATATCTCTGTTTTTTGTTTTTTATGCGAGATGCTTCAGTTTTTTGTAAAAAACCTAAGTATGACAAGAGTTTGAGGTATAAGAAGCGTTATCGTCACGGCGAGAAAAACACAAGACTTGCGTCGTAATCCACAAGCTAAAAATTGTCATAATGCCAACACTTGTCATACTGAAACCGAAGTATCTAAAAACTTCAAAATGTAAATAGAGATATTTCGCGCTTATGCGCTCAATATGACAAGGATTGGTATTTTTTTGATACTTCAGGCGTGCGCTTAAGTATGGCACAAGCATAGATTGCCACGCGGATTTTAGTAAATCCGCTCGCAATGATAACAACACAAATTCTCGCAATGACGGCAACATTGTCATAATTGAGGTTTTGAAAAAGCAAAAACTAGCCAAACTAAAAAAATCAAACAACAAGTTTTTTTACAAAACTTACCAAAACCACTAAACAACAATTCATTTAAGTTGTATTTTGCCTAATCTTTGTGCTAGATTTTGACATTATGCAAAATTCACACGCTTATAAAGTTTTAAACTGATTTTGGATTTGATTTTGATACAATTTTGATTTTGCGTGCCTAATAACCAAAAATCACAAAATCAAATATAAAAATAGCAAAAAATAAGGAGCATAAATGGAGCGACTAGGTAGCCGAAGTGAAAAAATAGAAGCGCACGGATTGCGTGAGGTATTTGCTAGCTTCCTTAAAAACGAAGCGATGGGCGGAATAGTGCTATTTTTTGCAGCACTATTAGCGATTATAGTGGCAAACTCCCCTTTAAGCGAGCATTATTTTAACTTTTGGCATATAAAGCTAGGAGTCGAGGCACAAGGGCTTATCCACGCTTTTCCAAATGCGGAATGGTTAGAATCTCTAAGCGCGCATTCGCTTGGATTTAGCGCAGAAGATGGTAGTTTTTTTGTAGGTTTTAGTATTCATCAGTGGATTAGCGATGTGCTTATGTCTATCTTTTTTCTTATGGTGGGGCTAGAAATCAAGCGCGAAGTAGTCGCAGGCGAACTAGCTAGCTTTAAAAAGGCGATTTTCCCTGCATTAGCGGCACTTGGAGGTATGATTGTGCCCGGGATTATTTATTTTTCGCTAAATGCTAGCACGCCTAGTGTGCACGGATTTGGGATTCCAATGGCGACAGATATTGCCTTTGCGCTAGGGGTGATAATGCTACTTAAAAGTCGCGTGCCTATGGCGTTGAAAGTATTTTTGGTTACGCTTGCGGTGGTTGATGATTTAGGGGCGATTGTGGTGATTGCGATATTTTATGCAAATGGTTTGCATTTAGGCTGGTTATTTTTGGCGATTTTGCTACTATGTGTCCTAATCGGGCTAAATAAATTTGGTATAAAATCCCTAACCCCATATCTTTGCGTGGGGCTTTTGCTATGGTTTGCAGTGCATTATAGTGGGATTCACGCGACTATTTCAGCAGTAGCATTAGCGTTTTGTATCCCTGTGCGTCCTAAGATTTCGTTTGCAGAATTTGCACCATTAGTCAAAGATACCGCAGATAAGTTTGATGAAGATAAGGACAATAAAGGCACACAAAAGTTTCTAAGCGATTCTCAAATCGCAAGCCTAAGGGCGATAAAAGATAGCCTAAAATCTGTCCAAAGCCCTCTAGGACGGCTAGAGAGAGGGCTTCAGCCGTGGGCTGCGTTTGTGATAATGCCTCTTTTTGGGTTTGCAAATGCGGGGGTTAGCCTAAGTGGGGCGGATATGGATTTTAGCCATATTTTAAGCGTGGATAAGATATTTTTAGGCGTGGTGCTAGGGCTACTTATTGGCAAGCCTTTAGGCATATTTGCCATCACTTTTGCAAGCGAAAAACTAGGCATAGCCGCTCGTCCTAGCGGAATCTCTTGGTCGCAGATTTTGGGTGCTGGTATACTAGGCGGGATAGGTTTTACGATGTCTATGTTTGTATCAGATTTGGCATTCAAAGGCACGGAGCATTTTGAAATAGCGACAAATATTTCAAAAGTAGCCATTCTTAGTGGCTCGATTTTATCTGGCATTGTGGGGGCGGTTTTTTTGATTTTGGTATCAAAAGTAAAGAAAAATCCATAAAACAAGTGTTAAAATAACGACTTTGTTTGCAAAGCGTAAGTTAGCTTAAACAAACATACAAATAACATAAAGGATACAAAATGGGTAGTAATTTTGGTGATATTTTTCAGGCGTTGATTCCTTTTATCGTGCTTTTTGCGGTGTTTTATTTTTTGCTGATTCGTCCGCAAAGAACGCAAGCAAAGCGACATAAAGAAATGATAGAATCCCTAAAAAAAGGCGATAAAATCGTATCCACAGGTGGCTTTGTCTGCGAAGTCATAAAAGTAGAAGATACATTTTTTACCGTGCGTCTAAGCGATGATAGCACGGCTAGGCTTTCAAAAGATTTTGTTTCTTTCAAAGTCGATGAAACTCTGCAAAATGATTCTAGTAAAAATATAACAAAAGCATAGTTTTAAGCACATATTATGAAAATCAACAATCCTAGACTTTTGGTTTTTATCGTTGCTATTGTGTTTGGCGTGGTGTTTTGTGTGTCTAGCTTTTTTGATACAAAGGGACCAAAGATTACGCTTGGGCTTGATTTGCAAGGTGGGCTAAATCTGCTTTTGGGCGTGGATACTGATGAAGCTATCAAATCCCGCTATGCTTCTCTAGCCTCTGGCATAGAATATGAAGCAGGGCAAAAAGATATTTTGCTAAATTCACTTCAGGCGTTAGATTCTAGCGTGGAGTTTGATTTAATCGATAGTGATGATGTAAGCGGGCTAAATGATATTTTAGGCTCGATGCGTGGGATAAAGGTGGATTCTAGCGATTTGCACTACACCATAGCGATGAGTCCTGAAGAGCAACAAGAGGTGCGAAATCAAGCCCTAGAGCAAGCAATCTCCACGATTCGCAATCGCTTGAATGAGTTTGGATTAGCCGAGCCAAGCGTAACGCGTCAAGGCAGGGATAATATTTTAGTAGAAATCCCCGGACAAGAAAATATCGCCCAAGAAGAGCGTGTGCGAAACCTCATCTCAAAGGCGTCATTTTTGCAGTTAATGGCTGTTGATGAGGGGAGTAATTCACGCGTAGAATCTATGAGCGAAGTAGAAGCACAAGGCTTAGGAGATGTGATTTTAGAATATGCAGAAAGCACCAAAGAAGCGCAATCTTATCAAAAAATCAATCCAAATTCCCTGCCAAAATTATTGCTAAAAGCCGTGCCGATTTTAGATGGCTCGATGATAAGCAATGCACGCGTAGCCTATGATGAAAACAATCGCCCCGCCGTAGCCTTTGAGCTAAATTCTGCTGGTGCGAAGCGGTTTGCGGATTTTTCTGGTGCAAGCATCGGCAAACGAATGGCAATCGTGCTAGATAATAAAATCTACTCCGCCCCAACCATACAAGCACGCATAAGCTCTAGCGGGCAAATCACAGGTAGCTTTACCCCCGAAGAAGCCACAGATTTAGCTATCACACTTCGCTCTGGTGCGCTTCCTGCACCGCTAGCTGTGCTAGAAAAACGAAGCGTGGGACCAAGTCTTGGTGCGGATTCGATTCGCTCCTCTATGATTGCGCTTATAGGGGGGTTTGTGCTAGTAGTTGGATTTATGATAGTGTATTATAGTATGGCTGGCGTGATAGCATCACTTGCGCTAATCATAAATCTAGCGTTAATCATCGCTGTAATGGCGATTTTTGAAGCGACTTTGACTTTGCCCGGTATGGCTGGAATCGTGCTAACCGTGGGTGTCGCAGTCGATGCAAATATCATCATAAATGAGCGCATAAGAGAGGGGCTTCGCGCAGGTGAAGGCATAGCCCGTGCGATACAAATCGGCTATGTAAATGCTTCTAGGGCTATTTTTGATTCAAACATTACTTCACTTATCGCCTCCGTGCTACTCTATGCCTATGGCACGGGCGCGATAAAAGGTTTTGCCATTACCACAGGGATAGGGATTTTAGCCTCTATTATCACGGCGATTATCGGCACGCAGGGCGTTTATCAAGCATTGCTCCCGCGACTTAGCAAAAGTAATAAAATGGGATTTTGGTTTGGCGTAAGCTATCCCACAAAAACGCAAGTTTCCAAAGTCCAAGTTGCTAAAAACCAAGACACCAAAATCCAAAAACGCAAAACTAGCTCGACATAATCACGCAAAATAAAACATAACAAAATGGCAAAAAGGTATAAAAATGGAAATGTTTAAAAAGATTAAGATTTATGATTTTGTCAAATATTCAAATTATGGCATTATCGCAAGCGTATTTTTGCTTATCATTGCGTTTGCCCTGCTATTTTTCAAAGGCTTTAATGCGGGGATTGATTTTGCAGGGGGGAGTGCAGGACAGGTGCGCTATGAAAAAATCGCTCCCATAGAGCAAGTGCGCACATTGCTTGAAGCGGATTCTCGCTTTAAAGGTGTTCGCGTTAGTGAGTTTGATTCTGCCCAAGAGATTTCTATTAAAATCCCACATAATGACGCATTAGAGGGCGCAAATATCGCTCCTATTTTAGAGACATTGCTAGCTCCTAGCAAAGAGAATGGCGGGGAGTTTGAGATACGCAAGCTAGATTCTGTGGGAGCGCAAGTAGGGGATGAACTGCGACAAAAAGGAATCATATCATTGCTGATGGCATTTATAGCGATGATGGTGTATGTGAGTTTTCGATATGAGTGGAGATTTGCGCTTGCTGGGATATTAGCCCTTATCCACGATGTGATTTTGACCGCTGCAAGTGTGATTGTATTTGAGATTGATTTAAACTTAGAAGTGGTAGCCGCGCTTCTCACGCTTATTGGATATTCCATAAATGACACTATCATTATCTTTGATAGAATCCGTGAAAAAATGCTAACTGATAAAACAAATGATATTAAGCTAGTCATCAACGAAGCCATTTCGCACACGCTATCTCGCACGCTTTTGACTTCACTCACGGTGTTTTTTGTGGTGCTGACTTTGTATCTTTTTGGTGGTGGGATTATTGTTGGATTTTCATTGCCTATGCTTGTGGGCGTCATCGTTGGGACTTATAGCTCGATGTATGTCGCACCAAAACTAGCGATTTTACTAGGGTTTAATATCGAGGATTATCACAAAAAAGAGATGATGAAAGCAAAGAGGGCGCAGGAGAGGGCGAGGATGCGGGCGCAATATGAAGGAGGACGCGTATAGCTTTTTTGTGAAATTCGCCTTTGGGTAATCAATTTGTGTAATCCCTATCCCCCGCTTCGTCTAACGGCGTATGTCTAATACGCCTCATTCGCTGGGCAAAACGATTACATAAAGCAATACCGCAAATGCTAGAATTTAGATTTTGTGTAAAAATCGTAGCGTTTTTAAAATCCAAATTCTAGCATTTGTGGTATTGCTTGTGTAGTTTTTTGTATTTTGACACAAGGTTAGCGCACTTATCGTGCGTGCCTTGTGGCAAAATACAAAATCTATGCAATGATTACCCAAAGGCGAATTTCCTAAATTTCGTATAAACACAAAATAAAGGAGCAACAATGGACTGGGGCAAAATCATTTTTATATTCTTTACCCTAAGCAGTGCCACTTCAACGGCTGGATTTTTATTTGCGCCCGATGTGGCGATACTCTTTGTAGCAGTCGCGCTAAACCTAATCGCCACCACACTTAAAATCGGGGTTCGCAAGCGATTGTCATCTGAACTCTTTGCTAGCTCGATTGTGGCAGATTTTCATCTTTTGCCCGCTTTTGGCATACTCCAAGTCTTGCACAATGAAAAACTTGCCTATGTCTTTGTCATCGGTGCGATGATGGCAAATATTTTTTCGCTAATCTTGCTATTTATAGAAAGTGCACAAAAGCAAGATAATGACTACTAGCAAAATCTACATAAGGCAGCATAATGCAAGATTATAATCCTAAAATTATCGAAAAAAAATGGCAGGAGTTTTGGCAAGCAAACGCCTGCTTTGAGCCAATCCACACGCAATCTAGCACAAACGCTAATAACGCGCAATCTAAAGTTGATTTCACTCTACCCAAAAAATATATCCTCTCAATGCTCCCCTACCCAAGCGGGAGAATCCATATGGGGCATGTGCGAAACTACTGCATAGGGGACGCTTTGGCTCGCCATTATCGCACAATGGGCTACAATGTGCTACACCCTATGGGCTGGGATAGCTTTGGTATGCCTGCGGAAAACGCCGCTATAAAGCACAAAATCCACCCCAAAAAATGGACTTATGAAAACATTGACACGATGAGAGCCGAGCTAGAATCTTTGGGGCTTAGCTTTTCACGGCAACGAGAGTTTGCCACAAGTGATGCTATTTATACGCGCTTTGAGCAGGAATTTTTTATCCAAATGTGGGAAAAAGGGCTTATCTATCGCAAAGAGGCGTTTTTAAATTGGTGTCCTAATGATAAAACCGTGCTTGCAAATGAGCAAGTCATTGATGGCAAATGCTGGCGGTGCGATACCCCTGTGGTGCAAAAAGAAATGAGTCAATACTATATGAAAATCACCGCGTATGCGGAGGAATTGTTGCGCGATTTAGATGGCTTAGAGGGGCATTGGGCAAATCAAGTCATCACAATGCAACGAAATTGGATAGGCAAATCTCGCGGGCTAGAGTTTAACTTTAGTCTAGATTCTAAGTCTTGTGAGAAATTGGGTTTGCCCTCGCAAAAAAGCCCCCTCCCCTGCAAAGAGGGTTTGGGGGTGGGTGCAAAATCTAAAACCCCTCCCCTTAATCCACTCCCGCAAGGGGAGAAAAAAACGCAATCAAACGCTCTAGATTCCACAATTAGCGTCTTTACCACGCGCCCTGATACCATTTATGGCGTAACTTATTGTGCGCTAGCTCCCGAGCACGCCATAGTCAAGCGCGTCTTAGAGCTAGGTTTGCTTGATTCTAGTGTGGCAAGCGCGATACAGGCTATGCAAAACACAAGCGAGCGCGACAGGGCGGTAGCAGAAAAAATGGGCTTTGATTTGGGATTAGAGCTACTCCATCCGCTCACAGGGCAAAAACTGCCACTATGGGTAGCAAACTATGTGCTAATCGAATATGGAAGTGGTGCGGTAATGGCTGTGCCTGCGCACGATGAGAGGGATTTTGAGTTTGCAAGTAAGTATAAATTGCCGATAAAGCGCGTAGTTACGGAATCTCAAAGCGCAAAATCTCAAAGCGCAAATTTTAAAAAAGATTCAGAATTTAAAGTGGAAAGTAGCGCAAATTCTACCCGCCCCCAAACCCCCTCCGCAGAGGGAGGGGGAATTTTTAAAAGTCGCTATTCCGCAATGGAAGGGGGACATATTAAAACCTCTAAAGAATCAAAAAAAATTACGCAAGCCTTTGTAAATGACGGGATTTTGCTAGATTCTGGCGAGTTTAGCGGGCTTAGTAGCGAGGAAGCACGCGCCAAAATCATAAAGCATTTTGAATCCAAAAATCTAGGCAAAGGCGTAACGAACTACAAATTGCGCGATTGGGGTGTGTCGCGTCAGCGGTATTGGGGTGCGCCTATCCCTATGGTGCATTGCAAGAAATGCGGAATCGTGCCTGAGAGATTAGAAAATCTCCCCATAACCCTACCCGATGATATTCTCATAGATGGCGAGGGAAATCCGCTTGATAAGCACGATTTATGGAAGCATTGCACCTGCCCCAAATGCGGTGCAAAGGCGTTGCGAGAGAGCGATACAATGGATACTTTTGTAGAATCTAGCTGGTATTTTTTGCGCTACACCACGCCACGCGAGCTGTGGGAAAAAGCTGCGTTTGATAGCGATTCTTTACGCTATTGGCTAAATATTGATGAGTATATCGGTGGGATTGAGCACGCGATTTTGCACTTGCTGTATGCGCGATTTTTCACCAAAGTGTTGCGTGATTTGGGCTATGTGGATATTGATGAGCCATTTGCAAACTTACTCACGCAAGGTATGGTGCTAAAAGATGGCGCAAAAATGAGTAAATCTAAAGGCAATGTAGTCGATCCAAACGCACTTATACAAAAATATGGCGCAGATTCTGCGAGGCTTTTTGTGCTATTTGCCGCGCCACCTGTGCGTGAGCTAGAGTGGAATGATAGCGCGGTGGAGGGCTCATATCGCTTTATCCGTAGGCTTTATGAGAGGGCAAAATATGCAAAAAAGTGTAGCGCATTGCCAAAAATTGATGCTCCCGCGCTCAATGAAGCGCAAAAAAACGCACGCAAAAAAGTCTATGAAGCATTGCAAAAAAGCAATGCGCTCTTTGAAAAACGCGCAAATGGCTATGCGTTTAACACGGTGATTGCGGCGTGTATGGAGGCACTAAACGCGCTAAGTGTGGCAGAATCTAACGCGCAATCTAGCGATACAAACAAAGCAAATAAAAACACGCAAAGCGAGCAAAATGCGCAAAATAGCGATATTTGGCAAGACATTTGGCGAGATATTTGGACAGAAGGGTATTTTATTTTGCTTAATATTTTAGAGCCAATTATCCCGCATATCGCGTGGGAGCTTAGCGAGGAGCTATTTAATCGCAAAAATTTCGCACCCATTGCCATTGACAAAACGGCATTAGAAGTGAGTCAAATCACTCTTGCAATCACTATAAATGGCAAAAAACGCGCCGAAATCACCACAAACATAGAATCTAGCAAAGAAGAGATTTTATCCCTAGCAAAGCAAACTGCGCAAAAATGGCTACAAAATGTGGATATAAAAAAAGAAATCCTCGTGCCAAATAAGCTAGTAAATTTTGTGGTGGGCTAGATAAAGAGGGCTAAAAAACGCCACATAAAAGCAAGTGCAACAATGAAAAGAGTATCAAATGTCTAGCAAACACTCACTATATTTTTGTGCGTATTTGGTTTGTGCTATGGGTTTTTTGCTAAATGGCTGTGGCTATATGCCATCAAGCGTTTTTGCCCAAAAAGCATTGGGAAATAGCGTATTTGTCAAACTCAATATCAATTTGCCAAACCCCGAAAATTCAGTGGATTTAAAAGATGAGTTTAACAAAGTCATCATCTCGCGCTTCCAAAACAAAATCGCAAACGCAGATGATAGCGATAGCATAATCACCATAGACATAGACAAAATCACAGATACGCATATAGCGGTAAGTAGCGATGCTTTTGCGACTTATTACCGCGTTAGCGTATTTACCACCTACACTTATGATGACAAAAAGGGCAACAAAAGGAGCGTAAAAAATAGCGGATATTTTGACTACAATGTCTCGCTAGATAACCCTCTCACAACTTACAACAATCGATATTATGCGATAAATCAGGCGTTTTTGCAGACGATTGATGGATTTGTAGCGATGATGGCGTATGAAGGGCAGATGAAATAAAATATGGAGGATTTAGATACATTTTTGACAAAAAAGGGAGCAGAATACGCGCCATTTGACACGCAAAGAGTGCATAGAATCTATGCACTCTTAGAGCCTCATTTAGAGAAGCTATACAGGCAAAGCAGGGAATCTAAACAAAACTCCCCCTTTATTATCCACATTTTAGGGACAAATGGCAAGGGTAGCACGGGGCGATTTATCACGCTTGGGCTAGCACAAAATGGCTATAAAGTCCTGCATTTTACCTCGCCACATTTATTTGATTTTAATGAGCGATTTTATATGGCAAATATGCAATCTTGCGCGGATTTGGTGGATTGCGTGGATTATGGGGCAAAATCTAGCGCGAAGGCAAAAATTACAGATTGTCGCACGCAAGATTCTAATCGACATAGAATCACCACTCATAGCGAGCTAGAAAACGCGCATTTATGGTTGCAAAGATTCCCTATCGTGCGAGAATCAAGCTACTTTGAATACGCGACTTTTTTGGCGTTGTATTTGGCAAAGGATTGTGATTTTTTTGTCTGTGAAGCGGGGCTTGGCGGGGAGTTTGATAGCACGAGCGTGCTAAATGCGGATTTAAGCATTTTTACGCCTATTTCTTTTGATCATCAAGATATGCTAGGAAGCAGTATCAAAGCTATCGCCACCACAAAGCTAAAGGCGATGAGTAAGCGCGTGATATTAGCACCGCAAGCCTACAAAGAAGTCCAACAAATCGCACAAAAAATCGCCACACAAAAGGGGGCAACGCTATTATGCGTAGAAAATGTGGACACTATTGCAAAAAGCAGTGTAGAAAATCATTCAAAAAACACTTTAGATTTTGCAAAAGATTCTGCAAAAAAAATCGCTTTGCCACCACATTTTAGCCACTACGCACAAAATCTAGCTCCATTTTTACAACAAAATCTTTTTGTCGCATACAAGGCGTTAAAATCTATCGGTATAAGCGTTGATTTTGACACTTTAGGCAAGTTTGACTTGCCTTTTAGGGCGCAATATATCACGCCAAATATTTTAGTAGATGTCGGGCATAATGCCCATTGTGCGCACTCTATTTTACAAATTGTTAAACAAAAACGCGTTATTTTGGTGTATAATACATTCTTTGACAAAGATGCAAAAACGATTTTGGGGATATTAAAACCTGTCATTGATAGGCTTTTGATTTTAGAAGTGCGACATAGTAGAATCCTCCCCAAAGATAAACTGATAGAGATTCTCCAAAATCTTGGCATAAAATATGCGGATTTTGTAGAGTCAGATTTTATACAAAACATAGAAAAAATAAAGGAAAACCCAAATATGCTATGCGTTGTATTTGGTTCATTTAGCGTAGTAAAAGAATTTATGGAGTTTTATAATGTTGCAAGATAAATTAGTGGTTTCTATTGTCGATGAAAAAGGCTCTAGGCAGTTTGCCCTGCCTCGAAATGTCAAAAAGCTCTTTTTGATAGCTCTATGCGTAGTGGCGGTGCTATTTTTGGCTAGTTTTTTGGCTATGAACCTACTTATGCACCAAATCAATAGTATCGCTAAACAAAAAGATTCTGCCATAGCTGAATATCACTCCATCTACCAAAAAAATGCCGTGCTAAAAAACCTCATACGCAAAAAAACCGATGAGCTAAGCGCGGTAAATTCTAAAATCGGCAAATTAGAAGATATTATGAGTTTGCAAAAATCTCATAGCGCAAAGCCACAGCAAGTAGCCCAAATCACAAAAGTAGATTTAGAAAATCTTAGCGACACGCAAAAACAACTTCTTTTAAGCCTTATCCCAAATGGCGACCCTCTTAAAAATTTCCACTCCAAAATCCCAACTACAAATAACAAATACCACCCATTAGGCGATATAGGCGGTGTAGAGGGCGGAATGGACTATATGGCTGATAAAAAAACCCCCGTATATGCCACAGCTGATGGCGTAGTAGTGCTTGTGCAAGAGCACGGCGTAACAAGCTTTGGTAATGTGATTAGGCTTACGCATTCTTTTGGGTTTAGCTCCCTTTATGCGCATTTAGATTCTGTCGTTATCAAAAAAGGCGATTTCGTCCAAAAAGGGCAACTAATCGGGTATAGTGGCTCTAGTGGTAGAAGTAATGGCGACAAGCTATACTATGAGATTAGCTTTTTAAGCAATCGATTAAATCCTAGCGCGTATGCAGAATGGAGTATAGATAATTTTGAAGTCGTATTTCACAAAAAAGACGGAATTGATTGGAAAAACTTAGTATGGGCTATGGAAGACATCGCTAAATTGCAAAAATTTCGCATAAGCTCCGCTACTCAAAAGCTAGATTCTACTAAGCGAACTCATCAATAATCTTTGGCTAAAAATCCATAAACCTTACAATAAAATCCCCAAATCTAGCGTAAAAACACACAATAAAGATACAAAATGAATTTTGATGAACGACTTGTGCTAATGATAACGAGCAAAGATGGCTCAAAATTTATCAATGTCAGCATATTTTTCCGTCAATTATCATTGTATGTGCTACTCTTTTTTTTAAGTGGGGCATTTTTTATCGTCATTTCTTTGGTAGTCTTTCGCGCTGAAGTGCGCAACATCGATGAAAAAACCTCGCTCATAAAAGAGCGCAATGAAACAATGCTTTTAGGCAATGCCGCGCTTTATGAGGAGATAAACCAGCGAATGGAAGAAATCACCATAGCAAGCGACAAAGTAGGCAACCTAGAGGAGCAAATCGGCGTAAATAATGTGCCTAATGAGGAATTATTAGAACGCATAAATGTCGCAAGTATCACAGGAGCGCAAAAAGCATTTTTTATGAAATTTATCCCAAATGGCAATCCTTTAGGTGGCAATTTTTTTGGGCTTGCAGGGGCGTTTGGACCTAGATTTCACCCTTTGATTGGCGAGTGGAAACAACACACAGGGCTAGATTTAGCCGCACCGATTGGGACTGCGGTATATGCTACGGCTGATGGCGTGGTGGATTTTGCAGATAGCGGATATAATGGTGGATATGGAAAATTAGTCAAAATTACCCATTCATTTGGGTTTAAAACATATTATGCACATCTAAGCTCTGTGCTTATAGAGGCAGGCACTTTTGTCAAAAAAGGACAACTCATCGCCAAAACAGGCAACACAGGCGTAAGCACAGGACCGCATTTGCATTATGAAGTCAGGTTTTTAGACAATCCCATACAGCCGATGAATTTCGTGCAATGGGATATGAAAAACTTTGATTTTATCTTTACCAAAGAAAGGAGCATCGAATGGCAATCTTTACTAGCGACGATAAACAATCTAATGGAATAGCAGCCCAAAAAGCTGGCGCAGCTACCATCATAGCGCAAGGCACACGCATAAAAGGCAACATTACCACAGATTGTCATTTGCATATTGATGGCGAGTTTGAGGGCAAAATCGATTCTAAAAACACCGTGATGATAGGCAAAAATGGGCAAGTAGATGGCGAGATTTATGCAAATAAACTTGTCGTAAGTGGCAAACTAAAGGGCTTGACAGAGAGCGACACGGTGGAGATTTCATCTCAAGGACGATTTGAGGGGATTATAACCTCCACAGAATTAGTCATTGAGAAAAAGGGCGTGTTTATAGGAGAGAGCAAACTAAAAGGTATGCAAACAGCTACAAAAAATGCTACAAGCAAATCTGTATAAACACCTAAACAACCACTTTGCGTATAGAATCCTCCTTGTCGCTGATGAAAAAGAGGCAAGGCAGGCTTTTGAGCTAGCTAGATTTGCGCACGCTAAAAATACGCAAAATGTGCCAAACCAAAACACTCCTAGTCAAAATACGCCAAACAATGCTTGCCAAAATCTAGCACACACCAACCAAACAACCCCCACAAAAACCCCCGCTAAAAATCCTAGCAGCACGCAAAATCCTAAAACCCAAAACCCAAAATCCCAAAATCTAAAACAAGATTTTGCCACTATCTTGCCACCTATGCCACTACTTTTGCCAGAAGCTAGATTTAGCAAAAATGAGGATTTGCGCAGTTTTTATACGGAGTTTTTGCAGATTTTAGCGGTGTTGCGTGATTTTTATGAGAGAGATGATACGCTACTTATTGCACCTATTTATTCGCTACTTTATGCCCTGCCAGCGCATAAATATTTGCAACACTTTACCCTAGAAGTCGGGCAACGCTACGATTTAGAGGAGCTAAAATCTAAGCTAGTTTGCTATGGCTATGAAGCAGTAGAAGTCATCGAGATGGAGGGGGAGGCTAGCTTTAGAGGCGATATTATTGATATTTATCCGCCTTTGTCGCGTCCTTATCGCATTAGTTTTTTTGATGATGAGTGCGAGGATATTCGCACATTTGATTGCGCTACACAGCTAAGCGACAAGGATACAAACTTAGAATCTATCGCTATTGCGCCCGCACTTTTTGGGCTAGATTCTAGCGAGTTTAGCGCGTTGCAAGATACCATAGATGAAGCAGTGGCAAACGATACGCACAATGATTTTAGTGATATGTTTAGCAGTATTTTTAGCAAAGATATTCTTTCTTGTGGGCTTTGGTTTTTAGACAAAGCAGGGATAGATTCTTTTATCTTGCCACAAAAATTGAGCTCCATTTTCACGCCAAATGCCCTAAGTGAGCTAGATGAGATATTGAGCGTGAGGACGCATTTAGATAGCTTTTGGCATAGCGCAAAATCTACTCTGTCCTGCCTAAAATATACCAATGACTACACAGATATAGATTTTTATACAGCTTCTTTAGCACCCATCATCACGCACAATCCACACAAAAAAATCACGCTTCTTTGCGATAGCGAGGCGATATTAAGCGCGCTAAATATCGATGAGCTAAGACGCATAAATCAAAATATAGAGATTTTGCCTATAAATGCAAATGTGCATTGTGCCACGCCAAGTGAGATAATCCTAAGCCTAAATCCTACCCAACACCATACCAAATCTCGCAAAAAGCCCAAACTCCAACTAGATGAGCTAAATATCGGCGAATATGTCGTGCATAGCGAGTATGGCATAGGGATTTTTCGCGGAATCGTGCAAGATAGGATTTTAGGAGCGGTGCGAGATTTTATCGCTATTGATTATCAGGGCGAGGATAAATTATTTTTACCTGTGGAAAATCTACATTTGATTGAGCGATATATCGCCTCTAGTGGCACGCTTCCCATTGTCGATAGGCTAGGCAAAGGTAGCTTTGCAAAACTCAAGCAAAAAGCTAGAATCAAACTTTTTGAGCTAGCAGATTCTATCATCAAACTAGCTGCCACGCGAAATCTTACCAAAGGCATAGCCATTGATACCAAAAACCCAGAATTAGCACTTTTTAGGCATTCAAGCGGTTTTACCCTAACCCTAGATCAAGAAAAAGCCATAGATGAAATCTACAAAGATTTGCAAAGTGGTGCGGTTATGGATAGGCTTTTAAGCGGTGATGTAGGATTTGGCAAGACAGAAGTAGCGATGAATGCCATTTTTGCCGTGCAAAAAAGTGGCTTTCAAAGCGCGTTTATCGTGCCTACGACTTTGCTTGCTTCACAGCATTTTGCCTCACTAGATTCTAGGCTTAGCCCGCTTGGGATTAAAGTGGCTAGGCTTGATAGATTTTGTAGCGCAAAACAAAAGCGCGAGATTTTAAGCGCGTGCAAAAATGGAACAATCGATGTGCTTATCGGCACGCATAGCGCGTTTGGCGTGGAGTTTGCGCATCTTGGGCTTGTAGTGATTGATGAGGAGCATAAATTTGGCGTAAAACAAAAAGAAGGGCTAAAAAAAATCTGCAAAAACGCGCATATCCTAAGTATGTCAGCCACGCCAATCCCGCGCACGCTAAATATGGCACTCTCCAAAATCAAAGGATTATCTCGCTTAGAAATCCCACCAAAAGAGCGCAAAGATTCTCGCACATTTATCAAAACCAAAAGCGATGCCCTGCTAAAAGAAATCATAAACCGCGAAATAAGACGCGGTGGGCAAGTCTTTTATGTGCATAATAATATCGCACAAATCCCATCCCTAAAATCCGAGCTAGAGGAGCTTTTCCCACATTTATCCATAGCCGTTTTACACTCTCAAATCAGCGCAAATGACACAGAGGAAATAATACACAATTTCTTGCTAAAAAAATACCACATTTTGCTTTGCACCGCCATTGTCGAGTCAGGTATCCACCTCCCAAATGCAAACACAATCATAATCGATGGTGCAGATAGATTTGGGCTAGCAGATTTACATCAACTACGCGGGCGAGTGGGGCGAGGGGACAAAGAGGGATTTTGCTATTTTTTGATAGAGGGCATAGAATCTATCACGCAAGAAGCCACAAAACGACTCCTAGCCCTAGAGCGCAACTCATACTTAGGCAGTGGAGCAAGTATCGCTTACCACGATTTAGAGATTCGCGGGGGTGGGAACTTGCTAGGAGAATCCCAAAGCGGACATATCAAAAATATCGGGCTTAGCCTCTATCTAAAAATGCTAGAAGAAGCCATAAACGCGCTAAGCGGTGGCAAAATCGATGAGGGCGAGAAAAAAGGCGTGGAGCTACGACTAAATGTCAGTGCGTATCTAAACCCAGAGCTAATCCCTAGCGATAGATTGCGCTTAGAAATATATCGCAGGCTATCGCTATGCGAGGAAGTAAGCGAAGTAGCGCAGATTGAGCGTGAGATAGAGGATAGATTTGGCAAGCTAGATGAGATGAGTAGGGCTTTTTTGCAACTCATTGTGATAAAGATTTTGGCAAAAGACAAGGGCGTGGCAAAGATTTTGCACTATGAGCAAAATATCCAAGTAGAATTTAGAGAATCTATGGAATCTAATGATTCTACAAAATCTATGACTTCTAACACACATTTAGCGCAGTCTAGCCGCAAAATCTCACTAAAATCCCCAAGCAAAGATGATGATGATGTGCTAGAGAGTATTTTGGTATTTTTGCGCCAAGCGTGATAAACAGCACACAAACACCACATTCAAAAAAAACTATAAAATCTTTTGCAGATTTTTTACAGGGGATTTTATTTTTTTGCCTTTTTTTGTTTATTTTACTTTGCTTGTTTGATTTTGTTTTTTGCCTTGCTTAGCTTTTTATCGCATAGGCGATACCACCAAAGCGTTTTATTCAAAATCTACAAAATCCACATTTTCTAACATTCCCAAACATTCCCCAAAAATCATTTTTTTTGTGTGGCTTAAAACTTTTTTAATCTAAATTTATTTATAATACATTTACTTTTTTACTAGGGTTTGATTTTGCTTTCTTGAATCAGCATTTGCGTTTTACACACATTGCTAATTCAAGTCTCTCTATGTAGGCACAAAGCCACATAAAAACAAAAAAGGACAACAAATGACAAATGCTATAAATACCACAAAAACTACGAAAATCCTAAGGGGGGGGGGGCAACCACATAAAAGATATACCAAACTAGCAAAATTTGCGCTTCTAAGGCAAATAACGCCACTTTGTGCGCGTATCGTTTCTGTAATAAACCTCACTTCAAAATCTACCCTAAATCCCACCCACAAAGCAACCCCAAAAACAAATCCCACCAACACAAAACCTAGCAAAATCCTTATCGCATCGTTGCTATTTCCTGCGAGTTTTGCGCATTTTGCGATTGCAGGACTTATCACGGAATGGCAACAACCAAATGTTAGCGGAAATCAACTGCTAAATAATCCATATCGCATACAGCTCACAGGAAATGCACTATATTACAAACTCACAGGTGCTACTACTTGGGTTACTAAGCCGAACAATGCGTCATACATAAGTGCTGTGCCAAATAATTGGGCAGAGTTTGTGGTAGTAGAGGGTAATATGCAATCAATCACGCTAAAAAGGCAAAATCGCCCAAATACTATCCAATACTTTACGGGCAAATTTGGAGGGTTTAATTTTCGCTCAGGCACTACGCAAAATTTTACCATAGAGCAAGATGGCGAGCTAAATGCAGGCTTTGCAGGCAGTGGTGGGCTATCTCAAGGCTTTGAAAGCGGTGCTTCTTTAATCGTCCAATCACCTGCAACAATAATGAATCTTACAAATAATGGTTGGATTAGGACACATACGCTAATCTATGGCACAATAGGCACGCTAACAAACACAGGAAATATCAATGATTTCCGAGTGGAGCGAGGTGGTAGCATCACTACTTTTACGATGAGTGGCGGACTTATCAATCTGCTAAGCGTAAATAATGGTGGCAAAATCGATACGCTAACAATGAACAATGGAGCGCATATCAACACTTTTAACATAAATAGTGGCGGGACGCTAAACAAACTTGAAAAAGAAGGCGGGACAATAGGCAGTATAAGCGTAAGTGGTTTTATTGATAGATTAAATAATTCTGGCGGAGATATAACCACAATAAGCCTAAGTAAAGGTGGCAGGATAAATACATTAACATTAGATAAAAATGGAAGTATAGGTAATATAAATATAGAAGTAGATTCTAGCCTTACTACTCTACAAGTAGATTCTGGCAACATTGGCAACCTAAATCTAAATGGTGGCTCATTAGGACAAATATCGGGGGCAGGCACGATAGGTTACCTAAATCTAAATAATTTTTCTATCCGACTAGCGAGCCCTGCAGGAAATTGGAATAAAGACAATGACACTACAAAATACAACAACAAAGAGCACCTATATGTAAGCGCACAAGGACCCACCATAACCAACATAACAGGCAAAGTAACCGTAAGCCTAGCGCAAGGTGGAAAAAGAGATCAAGTCTATGCGTATAATTCTATCGTTACAAATAGCAAGGGGGATAATAAATTTAACGATACAAATGTGGTAGCCGCACCGGGATTATTTATCAAACACAATCAAACAAACAAAGACGATAATAAAGAAGGATTTTCCCTCTCCCCTGATGTCAGCACAAGCTATGGTGCTAGCATACTGCGCAGTATCACTTTGCAATATATGCGCCGCTACATAATGACACAAAATATATTAGATTCTATGACGACAAAGAGCTTCCGTGCGAGCTACAAGCTAGAGCAAGAAGCAGAGTATAAATCTCTCAAAGATGATATGACGCGCCTTACAAATCGTAGCTCCAAATACGCCAAACAAAAAAAGCGCGACCAAAAGCAGCTAGACAAAGTGCGCGACAAGCTCGCAAAAAACACCCTGCGACAAAGCAAGGGGATAAATCTAAAAAAAGGCTACAACAACTACGAGCTAATCGACCAGCTTGATAAAATGTTTATCTCCTATGAAAGCGAACGAAACAAACGAGCATTTATCCTGCCCTATGGTGCGCATAGCACCACGCTAGGAGATAGCACCTCTAGCACCGCAGAGTGGGCAGGAGGCGCGATAGTTGGAATCCAAAAAAACCTACAAGGAAAAGGCGTGCTAGGTGGCTATCTAGGCTATGAATACGCAAACCTAGATACAAAACTCCCCACCACAAATATCACAATACAAACAAATAGCCTCCAAGCAGGGCTAAATCTATTTAAAACCTATTCTTTTAGCCAAAAGCCCGCAGAATACTACATAAAATCTAGCCTGCACGGAAGTATAGAATTGCCAAATCTATCCTTTATCGCACTTGGCTCTACGCAAAACTTTAAGCCATTTGCCTACTCCGCAGGGGCAGATGTGCGCGGTGGAATCACGGCATTTTTCCCAAAGAAAAACTCCTACATATCCCCTGAAATCGGGCTAAGCTATGATATGCTAAGCCTAAATGGCTTTGAGATAGAGCCTACAAATGAAATCTACAAGACGCATTTTTGGCATTTCCCTATGATAAGTGCGAGCGTGAAATACTATAAAAGCTGGAAAAATAGCTTTAAGACAAGCGCGACAATAGGCGCGAAATATAATATTTTCCACAACCTAAACAAAGCTAGCTTCTCTTACGCGGGCAATCCAGACACGCAAGCAATCGCCCTACCCCCGCTGTATGCAAATATAGATTTAAGCGCGATATGGGTGCTAAAGAAAAATAGCGAGCTAAGCCTAAACTACACGGGGGTATTTTTTGCAGGATTTAGCCCTAAAGCTAGCAATGGCGTAAGCACGGCATTTTCTCTACGCTTTGCGCATTGGTTTTAGTTGCTTTTAGTTAGGTGGTTTTAGATTGTCATACTGAGGTTGCAAAGCAACCGAAGTATCTCTATTTTTGATTTTATATGTTTAGATACTTCGCTCGTTTCACTCACTCAAGTAATGACAAAGAAACTTATGTCATTGTATGCAAGGATTCTACCACTGCGTCATTGCGAGAAAGTCGCAAGACTTGTGTGGCAACCTAGATTTTAGAGATATTTCGCACTTACGCGCTAAATATGACAAAATTTTTTATGGATTGCCACAAATCTAGTCTTTTTAACAAAAGCCTAAATTCTCGCAATGACGGAGTAAAAGCTGATTTGTAAATCCAAATAGACTGCCCTGCGCAAGTGAAAAGATATATCCTATGTTTTTTATAAAAATTACGCTTATTTATTTGATGGATTAAAGATATTTTTTGATTAGATTTTAGCAAGCAAGTTTGCGGATACATTGCAGCTTGCGATATGGCAAACCGCCCCACGCAAATATACATAGCCTTCGCTATCCTCGCTTACTTGTGTAGGCTCGCCACTAGGGGGGATAAGCATCGCCTTGCTCTCTACCCCAAAAAAGCGATACCCCACCACAAGTGCTGCTGCCATACCGCTACCGCAAGATAGCGTTACAGCCTCCACTCCGCGCTCAAAGCTAGCAAATTTTATGCGTTTATCATCTACTTTGTGCGCTATGGTGGCATTTGCATCAAATTTATTTCTAAGAATGGCTAGGATTGGCTTATTTTGGGCATTATCTTTGGCATTTGGCAATAAATCCTCGCTCAAAAAACATACCAAATGAGGCACGCCTGTATTGATATAAAACCACTCGCTATTTTTTAATATTTCAAGTTTATCAAGCGCAAAATGTGCTAACTCTTTAGAATCCTCCACAAAATCTTGCCCAAAATCTCCACCCAAATCGCTATTTTTCCCAAAATCCCCCATAGCCCAGCGCAATGCTAAATCAAAGCTAGAATCTTTAGATTCTTTTATAGCTTTTAGCGCGGGTGCATAGCTAGATTTTGCGCTTTCCATATAGTTTGTGATTTCTTTTAGCGATACAATCTCTTTTAGCTTTCCTAGCTTTTTTAGGCTATGGAATTTCCCTAGATTGCTTTGCACTATGTCGCCATCTACTTCTATGCCTATGACTCCTGCTTCGCTTAAAAAGCTATGCTTCTGTCTTGCTAGCCCAAAGCAAAAAGCATAATGCCCCACGCACCTGCTAGCATTGCCACACATACTTGCTTTGCTTCCATCAGAGTTGTAAAAATCCCATTTGTATGCGATATTTGCCGTGCTTTTTGGGCTAGATTCTTTTGTGTGTTCTTTGGTAGAATCTTTTGTTTGGTTTTGCGGTAGCACGACTACTAGCCCATCTGCACCGATACCATAAAATCTATCACAAAGTCTTTTTGCTAGCTCGCTAAAATCGCCCTGCATAAAGGTATGAAAGATAAGAAAATCATTGCCATTTGCGCAGTATTTTTGGAGGATTAGATTTTGAAATCTTGCGCTTTTACTCATACTTGCTCCTTGTGAAGTGTTCATTTGAAATAAACGCTTTTTGTTGGTGTTTTGTCGCATTTGGTTGCGTTTAGTTGCGTTTGGGGGATAAATTTTGCATAAAAGTTATGATTGTTGCGCTTTAGGTGCTAGAATTGTAGCGTATTTGAATGTCTTGCTAGCCTAAAGATTTATGCAAACGCGCAAATACAAATGACAAAAAATACACCAAAAAACACCAAAGGACACACAATGCCAACTTCGCAGCCAACTTCACAAAAAGCTATCTTAGAGCTAATGGCGACATACAACCAACGCGCAAATAAAGCGATGATAGAGGTGCTAGAGGATTTAGATGAGGGCGAGCTCCACAAAGATAGGGGGCTGTATTTTAAGTCGATTTTGGGGACTATGGCGCATTACACCGCCGCAGACGCCACATTTTTTAAAGATTATTTCGCACTCTTTTGTGTCTCTGCGCCAAGTAGCAACAAAATCGAAGCAATGCTCGAATCTCCATTCACACTCAAACCTGAAATACACAATGACGCGACAAACCTCTTTGCCGCACGCGAGGAAATCGATAGCTATATCTTGCAAGTAATCGCGGGCATAGAGGATTTTAGCGTGCTTAAAGAGCTAGATTTCCCGTGGGGAGCGATGAAAAAGCCCGTGTATCAATTCATCTTTGCCATACTCAATCACGGCACGCACCATAGAGGAATGATAGCAAGCGTGCTTGATACTATGGGGGTAGAAAACGACTTTAACGGCGCGCTTGGAATCTAGCTAGACGAAGAAATCTTGCATACATAGAATATCGCAATGTCTAACCAAAATCTAAAAATCTTTGAATCAACAAAACCTATCCTCTACCTTGTCGCTAGCAAAAATACTTTTGGAGGGAAAAGAAGCGAAGATGAGTTTTTAGGCATTGTGCGTGAGGCATTGGCAGGTGGGGAAAATGGCGTAGATATGCTCCAATTGCGTGAAAAATCCCTTGATGCAAAGGATTTTTACGCCCTTGCGTGCAGGGCGAAATCTATTTGCGATGAGTTTGGCAAGACACTAATCATCAATGATAGAATCGATATAGCCCTAGCCTGCAAGGCAAGCGGAGTGCATATCGGGGTAAAAAAGGATTTGCCCGTGCGCGTGGCAAGAGAGATTTTGGGCGAGGATAAAATACTAGGGCTAAGCCTAAATCAAATAAGCGAGATAGAATCTTTGGGTGAGGATATATTTTGCGCGGATTATCTAGGAGTGGGCGCGGTGTGGGATACCACGACAAAAGCAGATGCCATAACCATCGGCATAGATGGGCTAGCTAATATCATTGCCAAAATCGCCACTATCTCAAAATCTGCCACAAAATCCACACTAAAATCCACCGCAAAAAATGTCAAAAAACTCCCCATCATCGCCATAGGCGGAATCTATGAGCATAATGTATGCGAGCTAGCAGGGCTAGAGATAGCAGGAGTAGCAGTAGTGAGGGCGATAATGGACGCTAAAAATCCAAAACTAGCAAGCCAAAATCTAAAAGAAAAGATGTTAGCTACTTTGTCTAAATGATTTTGTTAAAATAGCTTTGTCTAAAAAGCGTTTTTTATCAAAGTGTTTTTTGTCAAAATCATTTTGCCTAAAAAATATAAAATCCACGCAACGCAAAATCTAAATAATGTAAATCCCACAACGCGTTAAAAAGGAAAAAAATGTTTGCAAATATACTAAATAAGATTTTGGCAAATAAGCCATTTAAGTCCAAAAAAGACAAGCCACAAAATCAGCAAGACACACACACCAAAATCGACATAAACACTAGCAACAAAACTAGCACAAAAACTAGCGTGGATTTTGCCAAATCTGCTTTAGATATGAGAGATGATTCTAGCATAGAAGCAAATCATAGCCATACGCATTCATTTCGCGCACAGGTATTTTTTGGGATTGCTTTTTGTGTGTCGCTCGGGCTTATGGCATATCTTTATTATGCGTTTTTAAATGCCCTTTGTATCGCAGCTCTGCTCTGTGTGGCAAGCTATTTTATCAAGCAGTGGTTTATGAGGCTTGTCAAAAACAACGGACTAGCTTCGCTTTTTAGCGTATTTGTGCTACTTTTGCTTATCATTGTGCCGTTATTTTTTGTGATTCATCGTGGGGCATTATCATTGCTAAATATCGATTGGCTTGCAGCCCAAACTCTCTACCAAAGCGCAAATGACAAAATCTCCTATATTCTCTCTCATTTGCCATTTGATATAAATCTAGGTTTGCCAAATAACGAAAATCTTTTATCCAAATTTTCACTCTCATCTATCGCTTCAAATGCCACAAATATCGCCTCATACATTATCAAAGAGAGCATAAATTTTCTAATTGATATTTGTTTTATTATGGTGTTTTTGTTTGTGTTTTTTTATTATGGAGGGCGGATTTATAAGTATTTAGAGCGGATTTTGCCTTTTGGGAGGGGGCAAGTAGCACTTGTAGCAGGGGAAATAAATGGCATGCTTAGAGTGGTGTTTTTTTCTACGATTTTAAATGTATGCTTGCAGGGCGTGGCGTTTGGCGTGTGTGCGTATTTTTTTGGGCTTGATGGCGTGCTTTTGGGCGTGCTATATGGGATTTGCTCTCTTATCCCTATTGTTGGTGGGATTTTGGTGTGGCTACCTACTGCGCTTTTGCTATATGCGCAGGGGCAGGCGTATCAAGCGGTATTTTTGGCGTTATATAGTTTGGTGTTTATCGCATTTATCATCGATAGTGTGGTAAAGCCATTTTTGATTCGGGTAGTCAATAAACGATTGCTTGATAAGCCATTAGAAGTTAATGAATTTATCATATTTTTTGCCATTTTTGCGGGGCTTGGGGCATTTGGATTTTGGGGGATTATCTTTGGACCTGCTATTAGTGTGTTTTTTATCGCATTGCTTAGGATTTATGAAAAAGATTTTGTGTAGAGTTTGTATTTTTGTCATTGCAAGCCACACAAACAAAGCGCAGATTCGTTAGAAAATCATTAGATTTGTATGGATTTTTGTCTTAGGTTTTGTCATTGTGAGCGGATTTTTCTTTGTCATATTGAGGGAGTGAAACGATCGAAATATCTCTATTTGCGTTTTTAGATTTTATAGATACTTCGCTTGCGCTAAGTATGACAATGGTTAATGTTTTGGATACTTCGGTTTCTGCGAAACCTCAATATGACAAAGATATAGATTGCCACGCGGATTTTGACAAATCCGTTCGCAATGACAAGATACCCACCCCCTAGTCCGCTCGTGCAAAGGGAGGGGGATTTTGGATTGCCACGAATCTAGGTTTTTTAACAAAATCCTAGATTCTCGCAATGACGGAATTTTTTGACAGGCTTATGAAGCGCAAAAACCTTTTATTGTCATATTGAGTTTTCGTAGAAAACGAAATATCTCTATCTCTTACCTATTGTCATATTGAGTGTTTAGCGAAATATCTCTGTTTGTGTTTTGAAGTTTTTCTAAAGAAGCTGTGCTTTGAGATATTTTTGTTTTCTTGTGAAAGCTAAGTCTTATAAGAGGGGGTTTAAAAACCCCCTCTTAAAATCATATTAAAGCGCGTAGGTTAGAGGCTATAAAACAAACTTTTAGAAGTCGTATTTGAGGCGGAGAAGTCCTACGAGTGCGCTTTTGTGAGTCGCTTTAGCACCTCTGTATGTTTGGATAGTGTCATAGAAAGCGAGCTGTGGGACGACTTGGAAGCCTTTTGCGACATTGATAGGGAGGTTTGCATAGACTTGGTAGCCGTGTATTTGGTTTTGTCCGCTATGGTAGTTTTCCCTTTCACTTCCAACACCATTAAATGTCGCTTGGTAGCCAGCACCTGCTGCTAGGGACAATGTATCATTTAGCTTTGTGCCAAACTCAAAAAGCAAGCCTGCTCTTTGCGCCCATATCCCTGCATTGATGGCTTTGCTATCATATCCATACAAACCTGTGTTTTGCGCAGTTTGTTGCTCGCCGTATAGATGCCCATTTATCCCGTAGTGGAAAAATGTCGATAGTGTAGAGTCTCCACCCACGCCAAACTTCGCGCCCACTAGCAAGTGTCCAGCGTGGACATTGTTTGTATTGCCTCGATTTGCGTAGTATTTATAAGTGATACCAGCTTTTAGCTTGCCTTTGTCGCCTAGCTTGGACTCATAGCTAAGGGCGATTCTAGGGAAAGTTTGTAGTCTAGTATTTACACCATAACTCTGTGTATAAGCGGTAGCCGCAGAACTACCCGCTTTTGCTTCATCTGCTATTATCGCTACTTTTGCCCCTGAGTGCTCGTATTGGACTTGGAGTTTGCGAGAGCCTGTGGTGATAGAGCCAAAGCCATTTCCACCTGCGTCATTATTGGCAAAGTTGGTTTGAAACCCTCCCTCAATCGTAGGGGTATCTAGCTTACCAAAGGTTAGCTTACCACCAGAGCCAAAGTCATAAGTGCCATAGACTTTGCGTAGCCCGGGTCTAAAAGCATTAGCATCAGTAGGACTATCAGTACTACCAAGAAAGTTATTCTCACTCAAGCCAAATTCTACTTTGGTGGTTAGCTTGCCATACTTGGTATCGATACCAAAGTGAGAGTTGGTTTGGAAACCGATTAGGAAGTTTCCTTTATTGCTTGATTGTTCGTAGTTTGCTTGACCTATATTGCCCAAATTGCCACTGCCACCTAGAAAGCCCCGCAAACTTCCATAAATATTTACAGAAGCATCTTTTTCCTCGTTGTTATACACTTCGATACCTAGCGCAGGAAGTGCTACTAGCGCAGCTAGCGCGCCACTTAAAGCCACTTTTTTCATTTTGTCTCCTTTTTGGGATTTGATTTTAGGATTTGCCTACTTGAGATAGGCACAAAATCCTAATGCTTGGTATTTTGCCAAAAAGAAGTAAAAATGAGATACAAAAAATGTAAAAATCGTGTAAAACGATGGGATTTTGGATTTTGTTTGGGGGGTTTTGTGGGTTTTTGGTGGGCTTGCTGTTGGGTTTTGGTGTGGATTTTTGTTGGGTTTTGGATTTTGTTGGGAGGGGGGTTTTTGGTTTTTTTTGGGATTTGGATTTTGTTGGGGTTATGTGTTGTTGGGGTTTTGTAGTGAGGGTTTTTTTGTCATTGCGAGAATTTGTGGCTTTGTTAAAAGTTGCAAATTCGTGGCAATCTATGGGTTTTTGTAGTGAGTTTGGATTTTTTGGGTTTTAGATTTTGTGTTGGGTTTATGTGGTTGGGGGTTTTTTGTGGGGTGGCTTTTGGTGGATTTTGTTTGGGGGTTTTTGTGGTTGAGGTAGGGTTTTTTGATGAGTTTTTGTCATTGCGAGCAAGCAAAGTGAGCGTGGCACAAGCCTACAGCTACAAAGTAGCAATTTAGCGTGCAAGCGCAAGTGGTCGCAAATTGTGTAAGCAAAATCTACAATGTAATGAAAAAATAATAGACTGCCACGCGTGGCATAAGCAACACTTGCAATGACAATTTTACCACCCCTTAATCTCCCTCGTGCTAAGGGAGGGGAGATTAAGAGGCTTATAAATCCGCAATGTATGGAAAAAACATAGGTTCAATCCAACTTAAACAGATTTTCTTTTATCATTTTCAGCAAGATTTTATACAAATCTTGCTGTTTAATTTGAGTATTATACCTAAATTCTGTTTCTTTTAAATGAAGCAAGAAATTCTCTTTTTTGATTCCTTTAAATTAGCAAATCTATGCTTTGCATAGCCAATTTTGCTTACATTTGCGAGCAAAAGCGAAGCAAAAACATTCTCAATGCCATTTATATGATTTTTGCCTTTTGCAAACTCATTGTTGCTATGTTTGACACGATGATGTGCCTTTGCCCCTTTTGCTTGCAGTTGTAAGCGTAAGCGAAGCAAAAAATCTACTAGCCCATCATAAGCCCTCCAATCATCATACAATTTTGCACTATAAAATTCTGTCTCACTCATATTGCTTAAATTCTGTATTATAGGCAAAAGCTCATCTGCCAAGCAATGTTTTACAATTTGAGTATAAACACAATTATTTCGTTTTAGCATACCTTTTGCTTGCAGTTGTAAGTGAAACAAAGCAAAAATACAGAAGTTTTCTTATCTGCTACACGCCCTCTTTTGCCTCTCACTCTTTTAGCACCCAAAATCTATATCAAAAGATTGCTTTCATCAACTTCGATTTCACCATTTAATGTAGAGATTTTTTCACATTCTTTGGCGATTAAAATGCGGATTTGATTGATGATTTTATTGATACTTTGACGAGAAATTTTGCTTAATTTTGCAATTTTAACAGCTTCAATATCAAGACTTCTTGCAAAGTTAAGAGTGTAAGCGAAGTAGAAACATATTTAAGAATCTTTTTTTAAATCTATCTTGTTTTTGATTCTCTTAGCCTCTTAAATTCTTGCAAAGGTTTTTATGTGTATCAATATACTTGTTTTTTATCGCTGACATCATAACTTAAGACTCCTTTATGTGAGATTAAGTTGGATTGAGCCTTAATAAAAAACCTAAGGAGTGAAAACATTTAAACATAAAATCTAAATGCTTTGATTATGATTGTGCTATTTAAGACTTCCATATTAAACCTTTGAAATTTTGCTTCTAAAGGCTTAGCGTTTTGACAAGAAACTATCTTAGCAGATTTTATTGTCATTGCGAGTTTTTGCTACCTGAACAAAAATTGCAAAATCGTGGTAATCTACACTCGTGCTGTCATTACACGCGTTGCATTTTTAGCTTCAAATGAAACGCGTGGCAATCCATTTATTAGATTTTGTCAAAAGTGTTTTTTTTTTTTTTTTGACATTTTATAGCGATAAATTGCCACGCTCACTGCGTTCGCTCGCAATGACAGCAACACAAATTCTTGAAATGACAGAATTTCCACCTCCCGTGCGGAGGGGGCTAGGGGGTGGGTATCTTTAGATTCCACTTCCAAGATTTCTTTGCACAATTCAAAAGCAGATTCTAGCAAAGTAGATATTGCAAAAGAAAAATCTAGCGTTGCAAGCCTTGAAAAAGCAAAATCTAATAATGCAAATTTTGCTAGCGTAAAATCTAACCACCCCCTTAGTCCCCATCGTGCTAAGGGAGGGGGCTTATTTTGGATTGCCACGCTCGTTTCACTCACTCGCAATGACGGAGTTTTCTTTGTCATATTGAGCGTTAGCGAAATATCTCTCTTGTTATTTTTTTGCATTTGAGATACTTTGCACGCACGCGCTTAAGTATGACAACTTTTTAAAATTTATACCCCACTTGTAACCAAAAAAGTTATTGAGTAGCCATTTAGTTTTGCCTATATTAAAGGTGTGTGTGGTATTTAATCGCAAAGTCCAAGGTCGCGCATAGTTATCCACAGGTCTATCTCTATACTTGATAATCTGCCCATTATACACCACATCATCGTTGTCATAATACGCGCTATCTGTGCCATAAATGTTGTATCCGCGATTAACCTGTGTATAGTCAAAGGCAAAAAGATAATTATGTGTTATTCCATAAGTTTGTATGAGTTTGGTATTTTGCACAATGAAAGAAATAATATGACTTTCGCTTTTTCCATCATTTGTCCAAGTAGTATAGTTTCCGCCATTTGTGCCATATCCATAGCCCGGCTCAAGTGGCGGTTGAGGTTTCAAATTGTTTCTTTGCATTTGCATTATCTCATCTTTACCATCTCTATAAATATATTTCAGTGTCGCGCCAAAGATTCCTAGATTTTGTGTGATTGCGCCCATTAACTCATCACTATATGGAACTTTTAGTTTGCTAAATTTATAACTTGAATACACCATTGCGGCTGGATTTGTGGATTCTACCCACGCATCATTTGGAGAATTTCTAGTCCATTGGCTAGCAGAGCTATTGAGATAATCATAGAATCGATACGAAAAAAGATTGCGTCCATAGTAGCGATTTGCCCCAAATGTGATTTGTGTTTTAAATTCTGAACTTGCAGGCGTGGCATAGTTAATAGAGAATCTAGGCGCAAGGCTTTGCTTGCTCATATAGCTATCCCCATCAAAGCGCAAGCCCAGGCGCGTATTTATCTCTCCTACCTTTCCTAAATCAAAATTTATATCATCTTCGACAAAAGCCCCATAAGCGATATTATCAAACTCTACATTGCCCTTTGGTAAATAAAATGTAAGCAGATTAAAATACTGCCCTACGATTGTATCCCAATTTGCATTCCAACCTAACTGATTAAATGTGGCATTGTTAGGCACTTTGTCTTTTGGTCGCACATTTGAGCAACTCCAAATACCAAAGCTATCAGGCGTATTTGGACAAGATTGCCCTACTAATGGAGCTGGATTAGTAAAGCCATAATACTCATTTAAGCGATTTTTGCCTAACTTTTGATAATCCAAATCGACTCCTACGCGGAAATTATGCGCAGTGCGCCACACGCTTAATGGACTAAATGTAAAATCACTTTTGTAATTAAGCGTATTTTGTAACTCATCTATATCACCATAACCACCCTCATTTGCCCTTGCAGTCCCTACGCTCGCAGTAGGAGAATACGCCCAATTTTTCTCATCACTCACAAACCAGCTTAGCCAATAGTTTGTATCACTGCGCCTAGAATTTTCTAACCTTGAGTATCCTAGCGAGTTTGTCCATAGCCCCGCATTACTCTGCCATAACGCTTTTAGTCCCGCTTGCCATCCGCCACTTTCCATTGAATAGTAGCTGTCTTTTGCAAGTGCGTGGTAATAGGTGTTAAATTGTGGCATATAAGCGAGGTTTGCCTCTATCGTGAGATTTTCACTCGGGTTATAAAATATCTTTGCATAATAATTGTAACTTTGTCGTTTTTGTTCGCGTGTCTTTTTAGAATCTGCCCCAGCACCCATAAAATCTCCGTAGGCTTGTAGCGGGATAAAACTCTGCGTGGTGTTAAAGCTCGCTATAAGCCCTAGATTCTCCGTGATATAGCCCTCCACGCTAGATTTTATTAGATGCTTATGAAATTGTGGTTGGTAGTTTTCATCAGCACTTGTCGCAAAGTTTGCTTCTTGGTCTTGGTGGATATGGTATTGTGTGAGGTGGTTTGAAGTATGCTGATAGCTAATATTTGCGTGCCAACCATTGATACCACTATTATCTTTGCGTGGCTTGCGCACCTGTGCCTCCACTACGCCACCTGTGAAGCCCCCATAACTTGCACTTACATTACTATCAAGCACGGTGATAGATTCTAAAAGGCTAGTATCAATATTTAACCCTTGAGAACGCCCACCTCTCAATGTTGTAGGTCCATTTGTAGTCCCACCAGCTGGTTCTAAATCATTATTCATATTAAAGCCATCGATTTGGAAGTTGTTTTGATAGA
>NZ_JBSIUV010000022.1:0-45023 GCF_053654515.1 Helicobacter sp. T3_23-1059
TGACATTTTGTCTCCTTTTTTGTCTTTTTCAAAAAACCTAAGATTTAGATTTCTAAGTTTTAAAAAAAAAAAAAAAAAACGGCAAACAAATGAAAAAAAAAAAAATGCAAGAAAAAAAATGAGAGAAAAAAAGTAAAAAAATGTAAGAAATGCAACAAAGAATGTAAAAAAATGTGAAACATTTTGCAAAAATCTAATAATGAAATTTTTACGAGCGCAAAATCTACCCACCCAACAGATTGCAAATCCTTAGCCAAAGCAAAAACCCTCGTGCTAAGGGAGTGGGCTTTAAGAAGCATTGCCACTCTTTCAAGGAATGGAGAAATAACGCCGTCATTGCGAGCAAAACAAGCAAAGCGCAGTTTCTTTAGAAAAATCGTTAGATTTTGCGTGGGAATCTATGCTTTTTTATTATAGATTATAGATTTTGCTTACATAGCTTTGCTTACTCGCTTGCGCGCTAAAGTGCGACTTTGTAGCTGTGGGCTTGTGCCACGCGGGTTTTTAGCTTGTCAAAATCCGCTCGCAATGACAAAGCATATTTGGATTGCCACGATTTTGCGTTTTTATAAAAAATCACAAAATCTTTCGATGACAACAGTTATTGTCATACTAAGCAACAAATTAAGCGAAGTATCAAAATTATTTGACAAAAACGCATTATGTTGCAAAATCGCGCTATTTACAAAATTTAAGATTTTGGATACTTCGTTTTTTTAACGAAAACTAAGTCCGATAAAAGCCCAAATAAAAGTCAAATAAAAATCGCTAGGGAATTTTAAAAAGATTCCCTAGCATAGCGCAAGCAAAGCCATAAATCAAGGCTATGGAGTAAGGATATGAAGCAAAAATTCGTTCCTAGAAAAATCCTAGTTTATTGATGCCATAGCTTACAAGTAGGTTTTTGGTTTGCTGATAGTGCTCTAGCACCATTTTGTGTGTTTCGCGTCCGATTCCGCTTTGTTTGTAGCCTCCAAAGGCTGCGTGTGCGGGGTATGCGTGGTAGCAGTTTGTCCATACCCGTCCTGCTTGTATGCCTCGTCCAAAGCGATATGCGCGGTTTATATCCCTTGTCCATACGCCACTGCCAAGCCCATAAATCGTGTCATTTGCGATTTCTAGTGCTTCTTTGTCGTCTTTAAAGGTTGTGAGGGCTAGCACGGGACCAAAGATTTCTTCTTGAAAGATTCTCATTTTGTTATGTCCTTTGAAAATCGTAGGTTTTATGTAGCAGCCATTTGCTAGCTCGCCACCGCGATTGTCTCTCTCGCCACCGATTAGGCACTCTGCGCCCTCTTTTTTGCCGATGTCTATGTAGTTTAGAATCGTTTTTATTTGATTTTCATCGACTTGCGCTCCCATCATTGTTTCTGGGTCTAGAGGATTGCCTAGTTTTATCGCTTCTACGCGTTTTAGCACTTTTTGTATAAATTTATCATAGATTTTTTCGCTTACGAGCGCGCGAGATGGGCAGGTGCAGACTTCGCCTTGATTGAAAGCAAATAGCACAAGTCCTTCTATCGCCTTGTCAAAATATTCATCTTCAAAATCCGCAATATCTTCAAAGAAAATATTTGGCGATTTGCCTCCTAGCTCCAAAGTCGAGGGGATAATATTTTCTGTGGCAAATTGCATTATTTGCCGTCCCACGCTTGTAGAGCCTGTGAAAGCGATTTTTGAGATTTTGGGGCTTGTGGCGAGCGTCTTGCCTATTTTGCCACCACTTCCGTTGATGATATTTACCACGCCATCAGGGAGCAAATCCCCAATCACGCTAAATAGCACCAAAATACTAGCAGGTGTGGGGCTAGCAGGTTTGATAACAATGCAATTCCCCGCCGCAAGCGCAGGGGCTAGCTTCCACGCTGCCATCAAAATAGGGAAATTCCAAGGGATAATCTGCCCCACAACCCCTAATGGCTCGTGAAAATGATAAGCGATAGTATCTTTGTCAATCTCGCTTATCGCGCCCTCTTGCGCCCTTAATGCACCTGCAAAGTAGCGAAAATGATCAGCTGCCAAAGGAATATCCGCGTTTAGTGTTTCGCGGATTGGCTTGCCATTATCCCAAGTCTCTGCGTGCGCGATTAGCTCTAAATTTTCCTCGATTCTATCGGCGATTTTTAGGAGGATTCTAGCGCGTTCTTGTGGGCTTGTGTTTGCCCATTTGTCTTTTGCTTTGTGTGCGGCATCAAGCGCGTTTTGTATATCTTTATCGCTTGAGAGAGGCACTTTGCATAGCACTTCGCCAGAGATTGGCGTTTTGTTTTCGACATATTGTCCATCCACAGGGGGTACCCATTTGCCACCGATATAGTTTTCATATTGCTTGTCAAAGACATTTGCAATGGTTTTGTATTTGCTCATTTAGAGCCTCCTTTTTAAGTAGATTTTCTAGGAAATAGATTTTGCTTTTTGGCAATTTTGTTTTTGATATATTGCTTTAAAGAGTCAAATTTTCTAAAACCTAGTTAATGCAATATAACTCTCTAATGATAAATGATTTTATAATCATAGCAAAAAAATATGGAAAAATTTTTGTGGTTTGTTACAAAAAGTTGCGTTATGGTTTTGGCAGGGATTTTGGTGCGTGATGATTCCCAAAAACCCGCATAAAATGATACTTATAATGCGGAAAAAATGAGAATAAAGGCGTTGTAGATTTTGGCTTTTTTTGTTTTTCAAAAAACTAAGTAGCTAGATTTTATTATGCAAAATTATGCAAAATCTAGCTATTTTTTGTCGCTAAACCAGCCTTTGATTTTATGCAGTGTTTCTTCAAATACATTGCTATAAGGCTCGCCATCTACGCCAAAGCTAGAATGTAGCTTTTGTGCTAGCTCTTTTTGCTCGGCATTTAGCGAAGTGGGGTAGGTGATTTTCACTTGGGCGATTAGCCTGCCTTTGTGGGAGGAATTTACCTCTTTGATTCCCTCATTTGCAAAGACAAACCGCTCTTTATCCTTGGTATTTGGTGGGATATTTAGCTCTAGATTTTTCCCGCTTAAAGATGGGATAGGGATTTTTGCACCTAAAATGATTTGGGTAAAAAACACAGGCACTTCTATGTATATGTCGCTTCCGTGTCGCAAAAAATGCTCATCTTCTTTGACATATATCATTAGATACAAATCCCCCCTGCGCCCATTTTTTAGCTCATTGCCCTTGCCGCTAGCACGAAGCCTCATCTCATCATCTACTCCCGCAGGCACATCTATGTCAAATTCTTGTTTTTCTATGCTGTATCCCTCGCCATTGCAGGATTTGCAAGGGTTTGTGATGACAGCTCCTGTGCCTTTGCACCTATGGCAAGTCTGTCCAAATGCCATAATGCCGTGCCGAGTGAAAATCTGCCCCCTGCCTCCGCACTCTTTGCATTGCTCCTTTTTGCCACCCTCGCTACCGCTACCATTGCACGCTTTGCAGGATTTTTTATAATGCGTAGAGACTTTTTTCTTGCACCCAAAAACCGCTTCTTTGAAACTCAAATCAAGTCGCTCGATAAAATCCGCGCTATATTTTTCATCGCTCCTTTGCCCCCTGCCACCGCCTGTGCCAAATCCAAACGCCTGTCCAAAAATACTTCCTAAATCATCAAAAATCGAGCTAAAATCTGTCCCGCTAAATCCAAAACCTTGCTGCTCTAGCCCGTCTTTGCCGTATTTGTCATAGATTGCGCGTTTGTTATCATCGCTTAGCACTTCATAGGCTTCATTTATTTGTTTAAATTTTTCTTCAGCTGATTTGTCGTTTGGATTTCTATCGGGGTGATATTTTAAAGCCATTTTGCGATATGCTTTTTTGATGACTTCTTTATCCCCTGTGCGTTCGATCTCTAAAATCTCATAATAATCAAAACTTTCCATTTATGCTCCTGTTGTTGTTAAAATCTATCCTAAATTTTTAGCCATAAAGACTTGCCTAAAAAGCCTAAAATCTAGCAAAAATCTAAAATGCGATATTTAGCCCTAGATTTCCGCCATAAGAATATAGATTTTGCGCGATTTTGCCATTTGCTTGCAAAAATAGCCTAACGCTATGGCGCAACTTAAAATCTATCCCTACTAAAAGTAAGCCATAGCTACGATAGAGGTTATCATTCATCATTATTTGTGCTTGCCCGTATTCATTGATATTTATCACGCGCAAAAGCGGGTCTTTTTTGTCTATGCCAATGGTTTGGACAAAGCTAGGCGTAATGTAAAAATACGCGTTTTCATTGCCGATAAACTGCCTAAAATGCGCTCCTAGCTCAATGTGCGAATGCAAAGCGTAGTTTGACAAATCTAAGTCTTTTTTTTCAATGTTAAAAAGACTAGCAATGCTAAATTTTGAAAAAGGCTCGATAAAGCTGCCTTTTGTTTTTAGCGGAAAAACAAAGCCATAAGACGCTTCAAAATTAGTCGTGCTTGAAATTATGCCCTTGATAGAATCAAAATCCAAAAAGTTAAAACTTTGGGCAAGACGCGCTTTGATATGATGAGAATCGATAAAAAAATCTAAATATGCCCCAACGATTCCCGTGTGTGCTTTTGCAAGGCGTGCGCTTTTGCTTGTGGCGTCATTATACACATAGCTTATAAATGCTCCTACCCCGTATCGCTCGATTAAATTATCATAGCTAAGGTTTAGCCCGCCATAGGTTTGGTTTATGTGGTTTTGGTTTTTGTATTGATTTTGGGTAGAATCTATGTTTATTTGCCCGCCAAATGCGTTTAGATTTAGATTGTGCTTGGTGTCAAATCGCGTGTTGTATCGGGGCGTAAAAGTGGAGTAAGATTGCAATATGCTAGAATCTATCTCGCCAAAATCTTTAAATGGATTTGGGGTTAGATTTGTTTTTTGGGGTTGTAAGGAATCTAGTGCTTTTGTTTGGGTGGGCTTTGAGAGTGGATTTTGCAATGGATTTTGGTTTTGAGCTAGATTTTGTGCGATGCTTGACAGGGGCAATGACATAAAAAACGCTAAACAAGCGATAAGAACGGGGGATTTTAAGGTAGGTTTGGTAATAAAAAATGATAAAAGCATTAAATTCCTTAATGTCGAATTTTGTAATCTTTTGTTAAAATGTTTGCGTAAAAACTTGTGGGATTTTAGCAAAATATTATTTACAAAATCCACATAAAAAAGCGCAAAAAACACGAAAATTATGAAAATAAAGCGCGTGATAAAATGCGTAAAAGATTTTAAAAAGCGTGTGAAACAAGGCACAAAAACAAAATCAACAAAGTAAGGAGAATCAAAATGGGCATTGAGATAACTAGCAATCAAGAGGGAATAAAAGATTTTAGTTTGTGGTGTGATTTTATCGAGCGGGAGTTTTTGGAGCGTGATTTTAGCGCGCTTTTATCGCAGGGCAAATTTGTAGGGGCTACTAGCAATCCTAGCATTTTTGCTAGCGCGATTGGCAATTCTAGTGCGTATAAAACTGCGCTAAAAAATCTAAAAGGAAAAAGCGCGAAAGAAAAATATGAAGAGTTAGCCATCGCTGATATTGCGCTTGCAGCAGACAAGCTAGAGCCTTTGTATAGGGCAGATAAAAATTGTGGGCTTATCAGCATTGAGATCGATCCTCTGCTATGTGATGACATCAAAGCTAGTGTGAGTGAGGGGAGGCGACTATATGAGGCAATCGCAAAAGAAAATGTGATGATAAAAGTCCCTGCCACGCAAGCAGGATATGCCATAATGGGCGAGCTAGCAAAAGCGGGAATCCATATCAACGCTACGCTTATTTTTAGTAAAGAGCAGGCTAGGGAGTGTGTGCGTGTGCTAGATAAAAATCTACGCGGGGATTCTCGCGGGGTTATAAGCGTGTTTGTCTCGCGCTTTGATAGCGTGGTGGATACAAGCACACAGGCAAGAGCGATAAAATCTTGCTTTGTAGAATCGTTTGTAAAAGAGCTAGATTTTTTAGATTCTGCAAATTTGGCAAATTCTGCAAATTTGACAAAAAACTTGCCCTGCCCAGCACTTGGTGTGCTAAATGCGTTTGCCTGCTATGGCGAGATAGAGGAGGTGGGCAATCCGCACATTCGCACGCTTTTTGCCTCCACAGGCGTAAAGCTAGATGGGCTTAACAAAGATTATTACATTACCAATCTGCTAGCACCTCATAGTGTAAATACTGCGCCGCTAAGCACGATTGAGGCGTTTTGGGAATGTGCTAACAAAGTCGGAGGGTGCAAGGGGATTTTTTCGCCACTTTTAAAACAAAATGCCAAACAAAATGCGCTAGATTTTATCGCTAAGCTAAATCTAGGTGGCAAAAGCCTAAACCAAATCCAAAATACGCTTTTAGCAAATGGCTTGCAGGCTTTTAAAGAAGCGTTTTGTCAAATGCTAAAAGGGCTAGAGTGAGAATCTAGCTAAAATCTTTTATGTGAAATATTTGCTTAAAAATCTTTTTTTTTTTTTGCAAAATATTTCTAGCAAAGAATCTAAAATCTTTTGTTAATTCTTTAGAGTGTCTTGGGCGTTATTGCGCGGGTATAAACGCGCTATCATTTGTCGTAAAGATTTTGTTTTTATACTGCACTTGATTTGATTGGATTTGCTCTTCAAAATATCGCTTAAACCCGCGCTCATATAGCGATAATCCAAACTCCACACCGATACAAGTCGCATAGCTTACCCAATCATACTGCAAGTCGCTATTTAGCAATGTAGCGTATTCATTTAGCCGTGTGTCGCTATTTCCTATGGCATTTACCACAAAAAAGTTTTTTCTGCTTTGCGGGGTGCTAAGCTGTAAAATCGTGGGATTAAAATTTACTTGCGTGGATAAAAATCGCTTAGGCGTGCGCGTAGAATAGCGGATTTGAGATAGCAAAAGCCCGCTTTTAGACGCAGAGGTGTTTAGCAAAAGATTTGCCCCTGCAAAATAAGCGGACTCTTGGGGGAGGATTTTGGTAAAATTTGAAGCGTCTTGATTATTGATAGTGCGCTGTCGCAAAGGGTTTAGATGATATGAGCTAAAAAGGCTTGTAAGATATGAGCCAATTTGGCTATCATCGCCGTATTCTACGATACGCGCATCTTGCATAAGGGGAAGTAACATTTCAAGCTGTTCTTTGTAGCTAATCCCGCCAAAATACAGATTTCTAGGTGTGCTTTTAGAGATGCGCTCTTTGTTTATCGTGGGTATGTATGTGGGGTAAGAGATGCGCACGCTATCGATTAGATTTTCTACGCCTTGCTGGCTAAGTATGGCGATGACTAGATGAAAATCTGATATGCGATTGTAATGAGTTTTTAGATTGCGAGGGTTTTCATCGATACAATCAAACATTTCAAATTCATAATCTATGCCCCTAGCGATGAGGTAGGCTAAAATCGTGTTTGAAATATTTACCGAATACCGCCCCACAAGTTGCTTTGGGATAAATAGCGCGACTCTAAACGCGCTTTTTTTGCTTTTTTTGAAGTTTTGTTCATAGTCGTATTCTAGGACTTCGCTATCTTGTTGGGCTTGCGATGTTTGGGCAGATTGTGCGTCTGGGATTAGGTGTTTTCTTAGTTGTTTGGATTTTGGTTTGTCCGCACAGCCTGTGAGAAACATAGCCATACAGCAACATAAAGCTAACAATGTAAATAAAATCTTTTTAGAAAAAAAAGGATTTTGATTTTGTGTGGTTGCGTGATTTGCGTGGCGTGTGCGTGGCGTGAAGTGAAGTAGCATTTAGATTCTCCTTAAAGAGTGGTTTTAAGTAGGTTTTGTTAAAAAAATCTTGCAAAATTTTAATCAAAGTAAAATTTATCAAAATTTTGCAAGCTAGATTTTGTGGCGAATAAATATTGATTTTGCTAGATTTGGTGCGTGGCGTAAAGCGCGTATAAAATCTATCTCGCAAAAATCCGCTTAAAAATCGCTAATCATAGCACATTTTATCTAACCAATATTTATCCAATAATTTATCCCATACGGCGATAGCTTAACGCTTCTAGCAAATGCGATTTTGTAATCAAATCTTTGCCCTCTAAATCCGCTATGGTGCGGGATAGTTTTTTTAGCTTTTGGATACTTCTATGAGATAGGCTAAATCTCTGCGAGGCTTGCAAAAGTAGCGTTTGGCTTGCTTCATCAAGTATGCAAAATTCTTCTATTTCTTTTTCATTTAGCTTGCCATTTAGGTGTTTTTGCCCGCGTTTTATTTGCATTGAAAATGCGCTAAACACGGCTTCTTGCATAGTTTTTGAGCTAATACTTGGCTTTGCATTTTGCTCATTTTCTTGCATTTGGATAAATATATCGATTCTATCCAAAAACGGCTCACTAAGCCTTGCTTTGTATGAGGCGATTTCTTTTTGAGAGCAGCGACACTCTTTGCTTAGGCTTAGTAGATTCCCGCAGGGGCAGGGGTTTTGCGCACCGACAAAAAGAAACGAAGTGGGATAAGCGATTTTGCTATGCACGCGCGAGATGACTAGCTCATTATTTTCTAGCGGTTCTCTCAACGCTTCTAGCACTTCTTTTGCAAAATGAGGCAACTCATCAAAAAATAAGATTCCATTATGTGCTAGGGCGATTTCACCGGGTTTTGCTTCGCTTTGAGTAGCTGAACCTAAGATGGAGGATTTTGAGGCACTTTGGTGTGGATTGCGAAAGGGACGCAGGGGCGAGTAGTTTGCTTTTTGCCCGCTTAGGGTTTGGAGCTGGACACATTGCAAAATTTGGCTTAACTCCATAGGTGGCAAAATATAGCGCATTCGCTTTGCTATCATACTTTTACCACAGCCTGGAGAACCCTCTAAGATGATATTGTGCATTCCGCTTGCAGCGATTAGAGCGGCTCTTTTGGCGATTTCTTGTCCTCTCACTTCGCTAAAATCGTTTTCAAAATCCTGCGCGTAGTAAAAATCCATTCCATTTATATTTAGCGAAGCAAAATCTAGGCTTTTTTGTGGCAGTGGTGCTAGGGTGGATTTTGCCTCCAAATCTTGCATTATCTCTAAAGCCTGTTTTAGCGAGGAGGCATAAAAAAGATGAAGATTTGGGATATGACAAAAGAGATTTTCCCCTTCTTTTGGGACGATGACTTTGGCGTGTGGATAGCGCAGGGAAATCTCTAAAAGTAGCGGATAGATACTCTCACTATGGCGAATCGCCCCATCAAGTCCTAGCTCCCCAAAGGCAAACCATTTTTGCTCTTCATCTAGCGCATTGATTCCTTGCTTTTGCAGGGCGATAAGCAGCGCTATGGGCAAGTCAAAATGACTGCCAGATTTGGCAATATCCGCAGGGGATAAATGCACAGCGATTTTTAGCGGGGGAAATGTGAAATCGATATGATTTAGGGCGGATTGGATTCTTTGCTTGCTTTCTTGTATGGCGTTGTTTGCAAGCCCTGTGATGACAAAGGCGGGCAATGCGCGCACAAAAGTGGCTTGCACTTCGACTATCTCGCCACCAATGCCATTTCGCGTGGCACATAGGATTTTATTTACCATTGACTAAAATTTACCTTTTTAAGATTTTGATTTGAGGCTTTTTTTGAGACAAAAAGCAATTTAAGCGGATTATTTTTTGGGTTTAATCCAACTTAAAACAGCTATTAAGCGGTTGATTTTTTAGCATTTTGTGTCAAGATTTTATACAAGTCTTATTTTTTAAGTTGGGTATTATATCGAAATTATGCTTTTTTTAAATGCAGTGAAAGAAACCTCTTTTAGAATTTATTTGAAGTGGTTTAAGGTGGCATTTGCTTTGAAAAACCTTATTTTTTGTGGAGGCAATCTTTATGTGGGGCTTCATTGAACGCAAAACAAGCAAAGCGCAGTTTCTTTCAAAAAATTGTTAGATTTTGCGCGAGAATCTATTTAGATTTTTGCATTTGCAAGACTTGCAACGCTAAAATCTGCTTTTTCTTGATTTTGTATGTTTTGGCTTTTTAAGGAAGCGGGTGATTTGGATACTTCTAAAGATGTCCCATCCACTAGCCCACCCAGCAAAGGAGGGGGGAATAAGAGGTTTGCGACTTCGCAATTGGAGGGGGTAAATCTGTAATTGTAAAATTTCTTGTCATACAGGTTGTTGTGCTAGCTCTTTTTTGGCGTTTGATAGCATTAGTTTTATGCGGTTTTCTTGATTGACTTTTGTTGCGCTTGGGTCGTAGTCTATGGATATGATATTGCTTTGTGGGTTGCGCTGTTTGATTAGCTTTAGCATACCGCGTCCTACGATATGGTTTGGCAGACAGCCAAAGGGCTGCGTGCAGATGATATTATTTACCCCTTGTTCAAGTAGCTCTAGCATTTCGGCAGTGAGTAGCCAGCCCTCTCCCATACTCATTCCTTGAGAGACATAGCCATTTGCTAGGGTTTTGGTGTGAGAAAAGCTCGTAGGGGCGCGAAAAACTCCATTTCTTTTTATCGCTTTTATCATATCTTTTTGTCGCTTCAAAAAATACCAATACACCATTTGATAGATGATTTTTGTGCTAAATTTATCACCATAAAATCTATTTTCCACAAGCCTATCATTTATGCAATAAAGCCCAAAATCTAAAAATCCCGGGACAACCACTTCGCAGTTTTCTTCTAGTAAAAAGTCTTCCAAATTATTGTTGCCTAGTGGGGAAAATTTGATATAGATTTCGCCTACGATGCCGACTTTTACTTTTTGCACGCGCTTTTGCTCTATGCTAGCAAAATCTTGCAAAATCTCTTTCATATCGCGCTTTAAGATTTTATAATTTGTAAGCCCGCTTTTTATCTTGCTAGCCTTAGAGGCAAAATCTAATTTTGTTACGCGCTCTATCCACTTGCTTACCATTTTTTCTGTGTCGCCTTTATTTACCTCATAGGGCTTGCATTGGTTTGCCACGCACATTAGCAAATCCCCATAAATCATCGCATTTGTAAAATGCTTTAGCATTTGCCTTGTAACGCTAAAACCCTGCCCACTCTCTAGCCCGCTAAAGTTTAGAGAAATCACAGGAATAGCTCCAAAACCAGCCTTTATCAGTGCTTTTCGCAAAAGATGGATATAGTTGCTAGCCCGACAACCACCGCCTGTTTGCGTGATGAGAAGCGCGACTTTTTCTAAGTCGTATTTGCCACTTTTTAGCGCGTCTATCATCTGTCCGATGACAAGCAATGCAGGGTAGCAAGTATCATTATGGACATTTCGCAAACCCTCATCGACTACGCCTTTGCCATCATTATGCAAAAGCTCGGCTTTATACCCGTGCAAATGCAAAATATTCACCAAAAATCGAAAATGTATAGGGAGCATCATCGGCACTAAAATCGTGTGCGTTTTTTTCATCTCTTTGCTAAAAGGGACTTTGATATTTTCACGCACATTTTTTGGGTTTGGATTTTGGTTTTGCAGAGATTGTTGCTCGCTCCATCGTTTTATGTTTGGTAGTTTTTGCGGTAGGCTATGGCTTAAATCTTGGAATTTTTTAAGGGCGTTTTTGGGATTTGGCAGGGAATCTAGCGATATAGAATCTAAGGGGAGAGAATCTAGCGGTAGAGAATCTAGTAGGGTTTTTGGGCTTGGAAATGGATTTGTTAGATTTTTAGATATGCTTTGTTTCATTGTGGCTACTCCTTTGCTAAATGTTTGTGTAAAAAAATCTTAGCTAGATTTTGCGTTGTTTTTGCTAGCTTTATGCACTTTAAGCGTTTTCTCTTGCTTTGCTTTGCTCTTTTGTCTTTGCTAAAACAGAGGGAAATGCTAAATCTGCTTTTTGGCGAAAGATGATTGATTTGCTACCAACTATATCTATTTTGTCGCTAAAAGCGGGCTTTGCTAGCCAAATCTCATTTTGCGTCTTTGTGCTAGATTGCCTATCTTGGCTAAATTTTTCTTTAGATTCTATGCTAGGTTTTTTACTAGCAGTTGTTTTGTGCTTAATCTCCATAGCAGCGATAAGAGAGCGGATACGAATTTTGACTGCGCCTAGGTTGCTGATTTCATCGATTTTTAGTTGCGTGTAAAATCTACCTTTTGATTCCAAAATCTCTCGCACTTCATCAGTAGTGATAGAATCAATCCCACACCCAAAGCTAACAAGTTGCACTAGCTCAATGTTTGCATTTTCGCATACAAATTGCGCGGCATTATAAAGCCTAGAATGGTAGCTCCATTGATTTAGGATTTGTAGATTTGTGGCTTGCGCTAGATGGGCTATGCTATCTTCGCTTAGCACGACAAGCCCAAGAGAATTTATGAGTTTATCTATGCCGTGATTTATCTGCGGGTCTATGTGGTATGGGCGTCCGCAAAGCACGATAGCTTTTAGATTTTGTGTTTTTATCATCTCTAAAATCTGCTCGCCCTTAGATTTAATATCTGCTAGCCATTCCTCGCGAAATGTATAGGCAGTATCTAGGGCAGATTTTAGCTCTTTTTGCGTAAAATCTTTTAGCCATAGAAATTTAGTCGTGGTTTTTATGGTGGATTTTAGTGTGCGCTTTAGCGCGGATTTAAAGCCTTTTTTAGATTCTTTTGCGTTTGCAAAATCACTAAAAAGCTCGCCAAAAAATCGGCTAGATTTTCGGTAGAAATTATCTTTTTTATGCAAACCAAAATACGGATAATAAAACCGCACTTCTTTTAGTCTATCGACATTGTTTGCTAGCAGCTCGGGGTAATATGCCACCACAGGGCAGTTATAGCTTTTTGTGCTAGAATCTGCGTTGTTTTGACTCGCTTGAAATGATTTGCTCATACAGGGATAAAAGATTGCCTCTACACCTTGCTCTAGCAAGTCTTCGATATGTCCGTGCATTAGCTTAGCAGGGTAGCACACGGTATCGCTAGGGATTGAGTATTGTCCTTTGCCATAAGTGCTATGCGAGCTAATGGGCGAAACCACTACTTCAAATCCTAGCTCGCTAAAGAGTTTGTGCCAAAATGGCAAGTTTTCATACATATTTAGCCCTAGCGGGATACCGATTTTGCCTTTATAGATTTTAGGATTTTGACTTGGGTTTTCATAGAATCTATAAGTGATTAAATCTTTTAATTTACTTAGTTTGTATTCATACATATTTGGGAGGGTGCTTTGTTTTTTTATGCCTAGTGGCTTTTCACAGCGATTGCCAGAGATAAACTTGCGTCCACCATTGCTATCGCTAAATTTATTTATCGTTAGATGACAATTATTTCCACAGATTTTGCAGTTTGTCGCACTAGCACTATGGGTAAAATGCTCCAAATCGCCCTCATCTAAAATGCTAGATTTCTCTAAATCCAAACCTTTGGCATACAAAGCCGCGCCAAATGCCCCCATAAGTCCGCTTATTTGCGGACGAACCACATTTCGTCCTATTTCTTTTTCAAAGCTTCTTAAAACCGCGTTGTTTAGAAATGTCCCTCCTTGCACGACTATTTGCTGCCCCAAATCATTTGCATCTCTAGCGCGGATTACTTTATAAATCGCATTTTTTACCACGCTCATAGACAGCCCAGCACTAATGTCTTCTATGCTTGCTCCCTCTTTTTGGGCTTCTTTTACCGAGCTATTCATAAATACCGTGCAGCGAGAGCCAAGTTCTACGGGGTGTTTTGATTTTAGCCCAAGAGATGCAAAATCACTCACGCCATACCCCATAGAGCGAGCGAAAGTCTCTATGAAACTTCCACAGCCACTTGAGCAGGCTTCATTTAGCATTATGCTATCGATTGTGCCATTGCGGATATAAAAGCATTTCATATCTTGCCCGCCAATGTCGATGATAAAATCTACCTTTGGGTTAAAAAATTGCGCCGCTTGCAAATGCGCCATCGTCTCTACTATGCCTGCATCTAGATTAAAACCAGATTTTATAAGCTCTTCTCCATAGCCTGTAACTGCGCTTCCCCTGATACAAATCTGCGCTCCATAATGCTTGTAAATATGCTTTAGTTGCGCGCAAATCACGCTTGCAGGGTTACCCTCATTTGAGTTGTAGTATTGATAAAGTATGTTGCAAGATTTATCTAGCAAAATGATTTTAGTCGTGGTGCTACCACAATCTATGCCAAGATAGCATTCTATGGGGGAGTGATTATTTGCTACGAACTCTTCATCAATATCAAGTATCTTTAGGCTAGCTTTGTTATGTCTAGCGATAAATTCATCTAGCTCATCTTTGTTTTCAAAAAGTGGCTTTAGATATTTATTGCGCGAAGTGGTGCTTTTGGATTGTTCGAGTTTATCTAGCAGGCTTTGACACGAAAATGTTTTTTCTACTTCCATAGCGCACCTAGCTACGCCTATGCTTACGGCGTATTGAGCAAAGCTAGGGAAAACCGCGCTAAAAGGTTTTACTATATCATTGCAAAAATCTTGCGTAGAATCTTTTTTTGTTTTTTTTGTATGGATTGTAGAAAATTCTTTAGAATCTGTTTGAGTAGAATCTGTTTTAGCATCTTGCTTCAAATCTTGCGTATGTTTTTTGCAATCTTTTTCATACTGCTCTTGCAGGGTTTTGGCAAACCTCTCTTGCAAACCTTTGTAAAAAAATAATGGACCGCCCAAAAATAGCACTTTGCCTGTGATTTTGCGTCCTTGCGCTAGTCCGCCTATGGTTTGATTTACCACTGCTTGAAATATGCTAGCAGCAATATCTGCTTTTTTAACGCCTTGATTTAGCAGGGGCTGGACATCGGTTTTGGCAAACACTCCACAGCGACTTGCCACAGGATAGATTTTGCTAGATTGCAGTGAAATCTCATCAAATTCTTGCGGACTTATGGCAAGCAAAGTTACCATCTGATCGATAAAAGCACCTGTCCCACCCGCACAAGAGCCATTCATTCGTTCCTCACTCCCCCCGCTTAAAAACAAGATTTTAGCATCTTCTCCGCCTAGCTCAATAACTGCGTCTGTATCTGGCTCTAAAAACTTTACCGCTTGCGCAGTAGCAAATACTTCTTGGATAAAATCTATGCCAACAGCTTTAGCTATACCAAATCCGCTTGAGCCACTTAGGGCGACTTTTAGGACTCGCTCCCCGATTATCTCGCGTAAGTTTTCTATGATTTCTATGGCTTTTTGTCGCACTTTTGAGTAATGTCGCTCATATTTTTGGGCGATGATTTTATCTCCGTCTAAAAGAGTGATTTTTGCCGTAGTAGAGCCGACATCTATGCCTAAAAATAATGGTGGCAAGGGCGCATTAGGATTTGTAGGATTTGTAGATTTTATATGGATTTTGGAGGTTGTAGGATTATTACTTGTGGTTGCAAAATCTAGCGATTCTAGCTTGCTAGAATCCACATTGGCGCAATGCAAGTGTTTTTGCCCCTTTTGTAGCATTTTTCTTACTCCTAGATTTAAGATTTTGCATAAATTTTTGTGTAGCAGATTTTGGGATTTTAGCTGTTTTTATTTGCGTATTTTATTTGTATTAAGTAGCTTTTTACAATCGGCAAAGATAGTGCGACATTGTAGCAAAATCGAGCAAAAATCGTGTAATAATTTTGCGTGGATATTTTGTTGATTATGCAATTTGTCTCGCCATTTTTTAGCGACATTGCCTAAAATGCCAAAATCGCCCAAAAATGCAAAAAATCTAAAAGGCTTTGTTTTTGTCTTGTCTTTTGTTTTGTATAATCACAAAATCTAAACTAAGCAACATAAAGCAATCAAAAAGCAAATGTGTAAAAACAAAATCTATAAAAGGACAAAAAAAAATGGAAGGACAGCTTGTTGCTTTAGCCATTGAAACTTATAAAATCACGCTTCTTATATCCCTGCCAATCCTTGCCACAGGACTTGTAATCGGGCTTTTAATCAGCATTTTTCAAGCCACCACGCAAATAAATGAAATGACGCTATCTTTTGTCCCCAAAATCTTAGGTGTTATCGCTGTGATTGTGCTTACAATGCCTTGGATGCTAAATATGCTAAGTGATTACACGACAAATATTATTAAGTTAATCCCTAAATTTATCGGCTAGATTTTGCTAGCAAGACATAAAATCCTTAGCAAAAATGATAAATAAATGTATCTAAAAATCATTGATTTTTCTCGCTACACAAGCCTAAAAATCGGCTCTGCCCTGCCTGTGTGGGTGCTAGAAAAAAATGATGAAAAATTTTTTTACGCGCTAGAATCTAGCAAGGTGTGGGATAGACTTTGTGAGCGCAAATTGACACACGAATGTATGCAAGATACAATGCGGGCTACAAAATGTAGGCTAGACTTGCTAGATTTAGCGACAAACCTAACACAAACAACGCAAATAACACCGACAAAAAAAACTAGCAAAAAGCCCTATACTTGCATAGGCAATGGTTATAATCTACTCATATCCCCAAATGCTAAAAATCTAGTCTTGCTATCAAACGAATTTGATTATATTACAAAATCTAAAGATTCTAAAAACACTATCGAAGTGGGCGCAAAAACGAGTTCATCTAGTTTGTTTAGATTTTGCAAAGAGCATAATTTGGGAGGGTTGGAGTTTTTGAGTGCGTTGCCCGGAAGTGTGGGCGGGCTAGTCAAAATGAACGCAGGAATGAAACAATATGAGATAAAAGACACACTCATAGAAGCCTGCATAAATGGAAAATGGAGGCGGGATTTTGCCCTAGAGTATCGCACAAGCGATATAGATGGCATAATAAGTGCGGCTAGATTTTCTCTAAAAAATGGCTTTGATTCTGCTCTTTTAGCACAATTTAAGCAGATGAGAAAAACTCACCCAAAAGAGCCAAGCTGTGGGAGTTGCTTTAAAAATCCTAGCGGGGATTATGCGGGGAGACTAATAGAAGCTGTGGGGCTAAAAGGGGTAGTCAAAAACGGGGTTGGGTTTAGCGATATTCACGCAAATTTTTTGGTAAATATATCCGCAAAAAATTGCAAAATCGATGACGCAAAAAATGGTTTTTTAAGAAGCGATTTTGTGGCACAAAGCCCCATTGCAAAACGCGATTTTGCTACGCCAAATCGCGCAAGTTTTGAAGATGCCATAGATATGATAGAGCGCGCCAAATGCCTTGTGAAACGACAATTTGACATTACGCTAATCCCTGAAGTGCAGATTATTAAATAGCATTAGATTTTAAGATTTTATATTTCACAAAAACCAAAATCTTATAAAACCTTATAAAAACTTTGTTATTGCTAGATTTTTCTATTTTGTTAAAAACTTTGTTAAAAGTTGCAAACATTGCGATAATTTATATTTTTGTTATGCTGATGTTTTTTGTCATACCGATATTTCGCAAGAAAGTGAAGTATCTAAAAAAACTCAAAATCTGCTTTTTTGCTTAATGAAATTTTTTAAAAAAGATAGACTACCACGCAAACGCTACTTTTTACAAAGTCGCATATTTTTCGCAATGACGAAATTTACTTTGTCATATTGAGTTTTTTCGTAGAAGCCAAAGCATCTCTTTTGTTGTCATATTGAGCGCGTAAGCGCGAAATATTTCTGTTTGCATTTTTAGATTTTCTAAAGAATCTACGCTTTGAGTTACTTCGCTTATGCTTAAGTATGACAAAAAAGGCTTGAGATACTTCGTTTTCTTGCGAAAAACTCAGTCTGACAAGATACCCACCCCCAAACCCCCTCGTGCTAAGGGAGGGGGAAATTCTGTCATTGCAAGAATTTGTATTGCTATCATTGCGAGCGAACGCAGTGAGTGGCAATCTATCGCTACAAAATGCTAAAAACGCACATTTGACAAAATCTAATCAATAACGCGGATTTTATGCGAATCGCATTTGCAATGATAGATTGAGTGTGAATTTGCGCGAATAATAAGCGATTAAAGCAAATCAAAAATCATCATACAAACACGCAACTACTTATTGTTTGGCGGTGGATTTGTGAGCTTTGTATTGTTGGCATTATCAGTTTTGTTTGGCTTTGTATTGCTTTGGTTTGCAATATCTCGTGCTTTTTTAAAGTCTGCCCTAGATATCGGGATACTTCTGCCACATAGCCCTTCATTAGAAATGTATATTTTGATTGTTTTTCTTTTTTTTGTATCCTCACAACTATTACAAAAACTAGCGAAATTCTTGGTATTCTTTTTCACTATTTGTCAAATTAAGTCCTTTTATTTACTTATTTTCTCAAGAATTATCGCTAGGTTTAAACCGCACATATACAAATCTAAACGACCCTATTTTGCTCAATCGTTTGCAATAGAATAACAATGGCTACCTTGTGTTTGGCAAAGTTTTAAAAGTTCGCTTCTGATTTCATTTTTTGTCCGTATTACTTTGTTTAGAGATTCTCTAGCCTTTTTGGAGTCGCCCCTATGGTAGCCTAGCCAATATGCTTCTTTGTCTTTATCTGAAGATAAAATGTCATAAAAAACTTGGAGACTCGCTCCTCCTTTTGCATAAAAAGCCATTGATTGCTTAATATCATTTAAATCTAAGTAAATGTCTCCTAGCTTATTGCATGCACTATTATTGCCATTTTCGCATAATTTTTTAAAAAATGGAATTATCTCTTTTTCTCTTACTTTCTCGTCTTTTTGTGCATTCCATACTGCGCCACATCCCCAATCATTTTCACACCCTTTCTTATAGTAGGCTATTGCTTGTTTGCCATCTAGTTTTTTTTCATACATAACTCCTAACAAACTACACGATTGTCCATTGCCATTTTCACAGAGTCGCGCTAATTCTTCTTGGTTTTTATTTTCACTTTGTGTTTTATACCATTTTTCACATTCATAGTTGGATTTGTTGGTTTTGCATAGATTTTCCATTTGTGCGTTTATTATTTTTAGTTTTTCTGCATTTGCGATAGTTTCATCTGAATTGGGCTTGTGATATGCGTTATAACCAATATATAGAAAATAACAAAATCTAGTGTCAGTGCTTCCGCCTAAGCAAAATTTTTCGGCTATGGGATACAATTCAGAAGCAAATGTGTCGTTAGTATCAGCTGCACCGCGTGTTTGTATGTCCTCACCTATTACTCCACCACAAGCTTTTATATCAATTTCACAAATACGCTTAGCATAGTGAATCATTGAACCTGTTCTTTCTGTTCTACCACCCCTACCAACCATTGCATAGTGATTATACAGGTTTCGACAAGCTGCACTAACGCCATTGTTGCAATATTGTTCAATCATTTCTTCCACCATTTCTGTTTCTTCCTGTGTGGCGTCATAGTATTTATCGTTATATTTTTTTTGAATACTTTCTCTAATACTTTGCCTAATATGTTCATCTTCTCTAAAATCACAAGCACTTGTTTTATCTAGCGACATACAGGCCTTGCCTCTTGATTCTAAATATGCTGATAGGTTTAATTCTGCTAGTTTATCAGAACATGCATTATCTCTTTCACAAGCTTTCGTATAATACAACAAAGCTTTATCACCCTCCAGTTTTTTGGCATATATGTCAGCTATCTTTAGACAAGAACTGCCAATATCTCCACTATATCTATCTTCAAAATCTGTATGGGTCAAATGGCGAAAATCACTTCCTGTGGTGTCTGACTTGCCATCGCAAGCCTTTTCATAATATTCCAATGCTTTTTGCTCATCTTGTTTGCTTTCATAAAATTTAGCAAACTTTAAGCACGCTGTAGCTGCGCCCTCATCACACAGCTTTTCTAATGCTTTTTTAGCCTTTTGTCCGATATTTTTTTCGTTGCTTTCTACATTATCACCACAGCCACTCATACCAAACACACATAACGCCATTATGGCATATTTTAATACTTTGCACATATTCGCTCCCTTGCGATAAAATAAAAATCGATTTTACCCCCCCCTACTTAAAATTAGCTTAAAAGCAATAGAATCTTGTGAAAAACGCATTTTTATTTTGGGTTGAGCTAGGTTTGTCATACGACATAAATGTGTGAAATCTTGTCATACTTCACTTCGCTAAAATATGACAAAATATACTTGTTTTGTTATTGTGAGTTTGTTATTTTACTAATTCGCTAAAATTCCACAAAATCTCGTGGCAATCTGTTTTGTCTATTTTGCATTTTAGATTGCCACGCGGATTTTATACAAAATCCGCTCGCAATGACAAGATACCCACGCCCTTAGCCCCCTCGTGCTAAGGGAGGGGGCTTTATGGATTGCCACGCATTGCTTCAAAAATGTAATGTTAGCAATGATAAAGCCCTTCCTTTAATCCTCTCCGCAAAGGGGACTAAAGGTAAAAATTTTTCTCGATGGAAAGGGGGTTTGGATACTTAGTTTTTATCAAAGTCAAAAATTTAACAAAGACTAAAACTATTTTGCGAAAAAAATCTTAAAAGCAATATTTAAAAGCCACGCTTCCTTTTGTGCCATAATATCCGCGTGTATCGCCATTTAGATAGATTCCGTATTGGATTGTCATTTTTTCGTTTAAACTATGCGTGCCGATAAAAAACCCTTGCGCTTCAAAGGCGTTGTTATTGATGATAAAATCTAGCATTGTGCTAGATTTTGCAAAGCTAATTTGCGCATTTTTTTGAGAGTGGATTTTTTGCACCCCGTTAAAACCTAGCGTGTAAAATCCATTTTTGCTAAACATTACATATTCTAGCCCAGCACCGATATGCCCAAAAATATCGCCAAACCCATTCCCTTGAAACTCCTCACCAGCCCAATCGCTAGCCTTACTAAGCCCTAGTTTTGCGACAATCACAGGTTTTAATATATGTTCATTTAGTAGTAAAATATTGTATTTATAATAATTGCTCCACAATCCCCCAAATGTCGAGCTTTTTAGATTGTCCCCAAATGCGCTAGATTCTAGCGAGTTGTAGGCAAATGATAAGTTTGATTCAAATTCGCTTTTAGAAAATTTTGTGTGTAGATATATGCCACCGCTCGTGATGATGCCATTTTGCTTCGCGCTTTTTTGCAGTAGCACCGAGCCACCAAAGCTAGCCATTACGCCTAAAATCGTATTATTTATCAGCCTATCATAGCCCACACTTGCGCCATAAAATGCTAGATTTAGCCCCAAAGAGCCAGCATAGCCACCTAGTGCGCTAGCCCACGCGCTATTTGGGTAGGGATTTAGTTTTGTTGCTTTGTTTTGTTTTTTGATTCCGCCTAGAAATAGGCTAGATTCTAGCTCATCGATAGGATTTGCAAAATCACTTTGCGTAGAATTTATCGCGCTGTAAGATTTTGCGTGTGATTTTTTGGTAGATTTTGAGGCGAGCAAAGAGGCGGTGGCGATTTTTTGCATTATAGGATTTTGTGCAAAATGTTGTGTGGGATTTTGATTGCTCGCAAGTCGCACCTGCATAATCCGCATTTGCGCGCTCATTTGGCTATTTTGCAACACCGAAGCAATATGTTGAGAGCTATTTTGTCTAGTGATTTCTTGCATTGTGGTTTTGTAGTTTGATAGGGTTGATTCTAGCTTGGAGTAGGATTCTGTGCGTGCGGCAATGTCGATATTTTCATCATTTGGATTATGCTCAATTAGTGCTTTTAGGGTTTGAGTATGTGCCTTTGAGATATGTTTGCTTAGCTCGCTAAAACTTCGCGGATTAGATTCTAAAAATTTCACCACAAGGGCGTTATTATCAAATTTGCTTACAATGTAGAGTTTTTCAACTTCGCTAATCCCATTGCCAAAGTGAAAATCTATGCGTTTATCCGCACGATTATCGCTCACGCTTCCAGCACTTAAAATCGTGTAGCATTTATCAAGCGTTATGCTACTATCGCCCTTTTTCACGCTAGAATCAAGCGTTATGTTGATTTTGGAATGCTCGCTAAAGCTAAGATTATCGCTAAATCTTAGTGTCTCAAAGCGCGTGTTGTTATCTGTGGTATTTGCACCGACATTGCTTAGAGATAATGTGCTATTTATGGTTGTGCTTGCGTTAAAGATTTTGGGTGCATTTGTGGGATTTTGCGTAGAGGTAGGATTTTGCGTATAAGTTAGGCTATCAAATATCACGCGTGAGTTATCCACGCCTTGAAACGCTGTGCTATTGCTAAAATCCCATTCTTTAATATGCAGATTTGCCCCGTTTTGCAAGGTGATATTTTGCAAATTTTCCATATTTTTCGCAGAATCTGCAAGATTTAGCCAAAGATTTGTGTTATCGATTTTTAGATTGCTAGCTTTTATTTTAGAATCTTTGTCAAGCATAAGCGCGGCTTCTTGCTTGTTTTTAAAAAGCAAATTCGTTGCTTTAAGCGCGGTGTTTTTTAGCGTGATATTTGTGCCGATAAGATTGCCTGTTAGATTTGTAGTAATGTGATTTTCCCCACCTTCAAAGATGAAATTTTTTACATTCTCGCTTGCGCTATCTGCGAGGGTTAGCGTTAAATCGCTTAGATTTTTTGCATTGATTGTGTCCGCGCTAAGCGTAGAATTGCCTTGTAAGTTGATAGCGTTATGCGTAGAATCGAGCGTGATATTTCGCGCTGTGAGATTTGCACTCCCGCTTAGCTCCACGGTTGCGGTGATAGATTTTAGCGCGGTGGTATCAACCACGCTAAAATCACTCGCGCTGATTTTGCCGCTAAAGTTTGCACTTGGCATATTTTCGCTAGGTTTATTACTAGGTGCGGGGGTAAAATCGCTAGGAATCGTATTTAGCGTGATTTGAGAGTTTGCACCGCTTGCATTTAAGTCAAAGTTTTTATCCCCGCTTAGAAAAATATTTAGCGCAGAATCATTGCTTTTTATTTCGGTATTTGTATTTTGATTATTTGCATTGGTGAGTTTTGCTTCGCTATCAAGCAATAAAATGCCCTCTTTTATGTTGCTAAACTCGATTTTTGGCGTGCTAATCTCACTTTTGCCCCACAAAATCACGCTAGCTTTTTGCAAATCTTGTGCTTTTAGATTCTCGCTTAATGTGAGTTTTGTAGGATTTTGTGAGACATTATTTTGACTAGAATCCAAATATACAAGATTTTTTATCGCGTTTGGATTTGTGCTAGGATTTATTGCATTGGCGTTTGTGTCTTTTAGCGTGAGATTTTGCGCACTCAAAGTCGCGCTATCAAATAACGAAATATTTGCAATTAGATTTTGATTTGTGCCTGTGATGCTAGATTTTGTCGCTTCAATGTCATAATGTTGTGCTATGTCAATATGGCTAGAATCTAGCGTGGCTAAATCCAAACTCCCCACGCTATCAAAGATAAATTTTTGGGCTACTTTTAGTTTTGCATTGTTTGTTACATTGCTATCAAAAATCTTGTTTAAATCATTTTCATTTAGACTTTGTAGTTTTAGATTTTGCACGATTGCGCTCGCTCCGCTTTGTAATCTCACAGAATCACTGCTTTTCAAAGTCAAATATTCCGCTTCTAACTTTGCATTATTTTTCAAATCCAAACTTGCGTTAAAATCCCAAATGCTTGATTGAATGCTCCCGCCATTTGCGGTGATTTTGCCTTTGTAATGTATGGTTTGATTTGCGATTGTTTGTTGTTCTAAATTTAAATTCCCGCTCTCCACTTTTTGATAATACCCAAAGCCACCGCCATTGATATTTGCGCCGTCTTTGTTGTCGATAAAATGCTTCACGCCACCGCCAAAAGTAATGCTAGAGGTAGAATCCGCGCTAATATCGCTTTGCAAACTCGCATTGCGCCCAAGTGTGAGATTTGCGTTTTTTAGTTCGATTCCATTTGAGAATGTAAAGGAGCGATTATCCCAATCAGGCTGGCTAACCGTGGAGGGCTTGCTTAAATCCATATACTCAGGCATTGCCTTACGCGTGCCTGCTTCGGCGTTTTTGATTTGCTCGCGGATTTTTGCATCGCTTATTGTCGCGTGCGTGGTGGCGTGCCCTTGCAGTGCGATATTTGCGTTTTCCGCGTTTAATGTGCCACTTGAATTGATATGCCCATCAAAAATTAAAAAAGCCCCTTCCACTGCGGATGGGGTTTGGGGGCGGGTATTTTGCGTGTTTTTATCGCCTTTATAAATAATATCAATATTTGCGACTTGATTTGCGCTAGATTCCCCAATGCTTGCGTGGATAATCGTATCGGCTTTTGTGCTTTGTTTCTCGCCATTTAAATCATAACCAAAGCCCTCAATTTCAAGCGTGGATTTTGCGCTATTGGTGGAATTTGTGATAATCGCGCCACTATCATTTGCTGCAATGGTGTTGAGTTTTAAGCTATTGCCACCCAAATCAAGCACCCCTCCGCCACTGCCAAAGTAGATTCCCATTTCGCTAGATTTGTTTTGCGATAATGTGTAGGAATTTGCACCGCTTGCCGTGCCTGCCACGCTAGAATCTTTGCTCGCACCGATTGCTTCTGCCTTGCCATTTTTTAATTCTAACGCGCCTCGCCCGCTTGTGATATACACGCCATCATAAGCCTTTTTGTCCGTGTCAAAGATGACTTTGCCCTCGCCGATTTTGAGGTAGCCTAGATTTTCGCCCCTACTTGTATCGGGCGTGTAATTTGTTTTGATGATGAGCGTGCCTTGCCCGATTTTGTGGAGCGCGTCATTTTTGTCATTTCGCAGATTCCACTCCACTTCGACATTTTGTCCTATATCAAGCCCTGAACCTTTGAAATAATAATTTGTGCTATTTGCATTGCTAAAAGTGTATTTGGTGGGATTTGTGCTACTCGCGCCATTTGAAGCCTCAAACACAAATCCCCCCGCATAGCCACTTATATTGCGATTGATATTGTTTGTGACTTGGATAGCCCCACCACCGCTAAAAATAATGTCTTTGTTTTGTTGTAAATTGAGAGCGTTAATATTTTGCGTGCCACCGCTTAGGGTTATTTTTTGCTCAAAATTTTTTTGAAAATCAAGCAATTCTTTGTTTGACACGGCGGCTATGTAGGCAGTATTTGTCGTGGTGGATTGGGAAGTTACGCCTAGCAAAATCCATTTATTATTCGCTTTATCAAAGGCGTAGATTCCACTCCCGCTATCCCCTGAAGTTATGCGGTTGTTAAAATCCCCACTTGGGCTATAAGTAAAGGTAATCCCTCGAGAATCTCCGCTTGCATAGCCTTTGACTAAGTCCAAATACGCGCTAGAATCCACATTTAAAATCCCAAAGCCACCGCCCTTTGTCTCGCCATTATCTAATCTGCTAATATCCACGCTAGTGCCACCTCGCAAAGTGATGACGCCTGAACCTGCTTGATACACATACACATTGCCATTAGAATCTGCCAATCCCTTAATGGCGTTTTTAAAATTTTCTAAGTTTTGGCTCTCTTGGGCTGTGCTTGTAGGATTGCTTGTGTTGGTGCTATTTGTGATGTCTAGCATACTTGCTTGCCCCTCGATAATGTATTTATCAAAGCGCAGGAATTTTTCATCACGCCCATAGGGCTTTGAAACGCTAAGTATGGTATCTTCACCCGCGTCTTGCTTGGCTAGGGTATATGTGCTAAGCCCCCATTTGCGAAAGTTATCACTGCTATTTGGATTTTCTGGGCTACTCACATGATTTGCCGTTACGACAAATCCGCGCCCTATTGCTGTAAGATTGCCATTATTACTCGAAGCAGAAAAATTTGGGACTTGTGGAATCGTAAGTATCGTGCCATCTTTGCCCGTGATTTGCACTCCATTTGGATTTTGCTCGCTATCTTTGAAAAGCCCCTTATTTTGCCCAAAATCCAAAAAATCTCGGTAGTAAAAATTGCTGATATTTATGCTTTGGGCATTTGCAAAAGATGAGATAAACACTGCTAAAATATATACAAACCCTGCGATATTTACGATATTTCGCATATTTTTCCTTTGCAAATGCTACATAGATTTTGCCCCACTTTATGTAAAACTCTAATCCCCCAAATTTATCACTTGGCTTTTGACATTATGAGGGATTTTGCTTTTGTCCCATTGGCGATTTTTATACACAGAATTTACCTCGCTAGATTCTGCTCCGCTCTCTTGTGGTATCAAATCGCTCTCAATCATATTTTTTGTAATGTGCTTTGGTTGCTTTTTTTTGCTAGCAAACCAGCTTCTTTTTTCTTTTTTGGGTTTTTGTGAGACTTGCTTTTCATACTCGCTTTGAGTGGCTAGATTTTGCGGATTTTGCGTGGTTTGTGCGTTTTGCGTGGTGTTTTGAGGCTGTTGCATAGCTTGTGGATTTTGTATCATTTGGGGATTTTGGTTGGCTTGCGGGGATTGCATAGCAGGGGGGGCTTGGAGTATGGATTTTGGCTGGCTAAAGCGCACTTTTTTTATGATATTGCCATTTTTTAGCACCATATAGCCGATGATGACACTGCGCTTATAATCCACCATTTCTACAAGCACTTCGCCCTCTCCTAAAATCACTTGCTCACTTTGTGCTTTGCAAAACGAAGCAAACGCCATAAACGCCACAAATGCGGGCAACACAAACAAAATCTTGCGACAATCTACTATATGCTTTTTCAACATTATCTATCCTTTTTTATCAAATCATTTAAGGCAAATTTGATGAAGTTTTTACCTTGCGCATTATATAATAATTATTCGTTTATTAGCATTTGCTAACAAACCAAAATCCACACCAAAAAGGGCGAGAAATGACATACATAAGCACGCATAATGCACCTAAAGCTATTGGTCCATATTCGCAGGGAATCTCTTTAGACTCCGCTAATAATGGGCTTATTTTTACCTCAGGGGCTATCGCGCTCACACCAAGTGGGGAATTTATAGACGGCGATATTAAAGCACAGACAAAGCAGGTAATGCAAAATCTACAAGCAATACTAAAAGAAGCTGGATCTAGCTTAGATAAAGTCCTAAAAACGACTTGCTACCTAGCAAATATGGAGGATTTTAGCGCATTTAACGCAGAATATGAAAAAGCCTTTGGCTCTCACAAACCCGCTCGCACGACTATCGGGGTAAAAAGCTTACCAAAAAATGCCCTTGTAGAAGTGGAGTGCATAGCGACAAAATAAACCAAGACACAACTAACTAAAATCAACCATATAAAGCAAAATAAGATTGCAAAATCTAATAGAATTTTGGCTATGTGGATTTTGCGCTTTGTGCTTTGAAAAATGTGCGTAAAATGCGTGTGTTTGTTTGATAGATTATTGTCGCTTGCTAAAGGTATTTGCATATACCATATTTCGCACATCAAACATATCATCTTTTGGTGGCTCTATGCCCTCTGGCAAGACACTTGGCATAAACACTTCGCCATTGCACTCATAGCCACTAAAAGCGTTGATTTTTAGCTCGCCTAGTGTGATTTTTTCTCGTTTGATTTTTTCTCCATTGTCATTTATATCAGCCCATAGACTAGCAGTATCGCTTAGAGAATCCCCCTCTTTTGCCAATTCAAGCACTAGGCTAAAAGTTATCCCTCCATTTTCTAGTTGCTTTTTAAAATTAGATTCTAAAAAATCTTGGCTTACTTCTTCTAGCTCTTTTGAGTTTAGATATTTTATACCACTTTTTGGCACAAAGCTAAATCTAGCAGGCACTAGCTCGCCACTAGATTTTTTGAAAAAAAATGTATGCACGCTGTGATAGGCATTGTTCGCAAAGCTAGGGCTTACACCAAGCGTGCCTATCTCACGCGCAAAATTGACAAAAGATTGCACGGCTTGTCGTTTTTTAGCTGCTTCTTCGGCGGTGATTTTGCCTTGCTTTTGCTCCACATTTATTTGCATAAACTCGATAAACTCCCCCGCATTTTTAGCAAAATTTATGCGCGAATTTGTCATAGCGATTTCCCAAAAATCGCTATTTGGGCTACCCTCTTTTGATTGCATTTTGATTGCCATTGCGCGAGATTTTGTCTTGTCATTTTGCTCATCTCCACCGAGTGAAAATCTTATCTTTGCTTCTACTGAATCTACGCCATTTTTTTGGCTTTTTTGGTGCAAAAGCGGGATAGCAAAATCCTTTGTCTCTTTTTTATTAGGGACAAACTCCCCGCTAGCACAAAATCCCTTTGTGTGATTGATTTTTTTGTGTGGCTTAGTAGTATCGCCATTTAGCGCATAAAACAAATCTGTGATTTTTTGTGCTGCTTTGTCATCACTTAGATTTTCATTATTTAGCGGATTTTGCGCATTTAGCGTCATAGCAAAAACCAAACAAACACCAATCAAACTATTTTGTAAAGATTTCATTTTTTATCCTTTATTAAAACGACTTTAAATAAACATAAAATCCAAAGATACTATATAAAATTTGTATAGTTAGCTATCCACCCCAAGCAAACACAATAACCAATGGCGCAACATAGCGAATGATAAAAAACCACACGCTAAAAGCCCTAGCAGATAAAAAGTGGCTTGTGATTTTTCTCACTTTTTCTTTGCCGATAAACCAGCCTACAAACACCACGCTTATTAGCGCACCAAGTGGCATCACAATATCTGAACTAGCTTTATCTACCAATTCAAAAAGAGTTTTGTCAAGCACGGTTAGCATACTTGCATAATCTTTGTGCAAAGAAAAAATCAATACCAACCCCACCACATAGATAATCGCCATAATCGCCCAAGTGCTTTTTAAGCGCGAAAATCCATATTTTTGGACAAAAAACATCACACTAGGCTCTAGCAACGATATAGTCGAGGTAATCCCTGCAAACGCCAATCCTAGAAAAAATAGCACAGAGATTATCACTCCTACCATGCCCATTTTGCTAAACACAATGGGCAATGCTTTAAACACAAGTCCCGCACCTTGCGTAGCTTCTACGCCGTGTTCAAAGACAAATGTAAATATCATAAGTCCCGCAATCAGCGAAATCGCAATCCCACAAAGGCATACATAAAGTGCGGATTCTAGCAAGTTTGCATTTGGCTTTGTGCTAGCCGAATAACTAATGATAATCCCCACGCCAAGACTTAGTGAAAAGCACATCTGCCCCATCGCTGCGACAACCACATCTGCGGTAATGTCATAATATTTAAAATCAAACAAAAAATGCACCGAGCGCATAAAGCTAGGCTGAAAACTCGCATACACCAAAAGCCCGATAAAAATGATAAAAAGAAGTGGCATAAGCACGACATTTAGCCGTTCAATCCCCTCTCTTATCCCAAAAGACACGACTAATGCCGTGATAAATGCCACCGCGCTAAAACCCAAAATCTGCGCCCAAATATTGACATTTAAAAGCGAGCCAAATACCCAATCTGCCTCATCTGCATTGCTAGGCAAATCTATACTCACACTCACAAGATAATACAGCACCCACCCTAGCACAATCATATAAAAAGTGAGGATAAAAGGACCGCCAACTAGCACAAGCCCTGCATATCGCCACGATTTAGATTTGCTAGAATCTAGTTCTTTAAACGCATCTGCGGTGTTTTTTTGCGTGTAATTGCCAATCAGCATTTCGCCAATCAGCATAGCAATCCCCGCTATAAGCGTGAGTGCCAAAAAAAGTAGCACAAACGCGCCACCACCATTTGTCCCTGCCATATATGGAAATCGCCAAATATGCCCCAAGCCAATAGAGCTACCAAGCGTAGCTAAGATAAAACCGATTTTAGAAAATCCACTCATTTGATTATCCTTAAGAATTGAATATGTTAGAATTAAAAGTGCTGCTTTTTATTAAGCAAAAGAAACATTATACACTACTGCAACCACATTCACATTATCAAAATTCTTAAAAGATGGATAATTTTTGCGTATTTTTGTGTAGTTTTATTTCTTAAAGAAAGTCTAAACTAAAATCTAAGCAAAATCTAATTTTGCTTTTTTGTGTTTTATTTTTGTGTTTTTTTGGTGGCTTTTTAGATTTTGTTTTTAGTAAGCCATAAAATCAATCTTTGACATATTAAAAATCGCCATATCGCGCTTATACCCACTTACAAACGCGATATGACAAAACAAAATTGCTACGCATTAGATTTTGCAAAATCTAATTTTTGGAATCACAAATACAGATAAAATCTAGCTAAATGCTTAGGGCAATCTTTGTCATCACATAGCTTCTATCGATTGCCTTGCCACGCGAGACTTCGTTATTTGACACACTGCCACCACTACCTGCAAAATCCGTATTCAAAGCATTATTATCAAACACCACGCTTGTGTAATAATTGCCAATTACGCTAAAAGCGACATTTTTTGTCAAAGCAAAATCTAGGCTAAGTTTTAGACTATATTCATCTAATGCCTTTGCGCTGTTTATATTTGTCGTGTAGCGAAAATCTAGCCCCACATCAAATGCTTGCAAAAATCGCGCTAGATTTTCATAGCTTGCTTTTGTAAATACAAATGTGCTTAGCGCGTCTTTATACACAATACCATTTAGCGATGGACCTATGCCATAGACGCTATTATCCCAGATATTTACGCCTAGTGGCGAGCCATATAGCCCAACTCTTGCGTGAGATAGCCCGATATTTTTATACGCTGCGATTCCTAGCAGGTATTCGCCCTTTTTGCCTGTGTAAAATCTAAAATCCTGCCTAGCCAAAATGCTAGAAGTAAAGCCCTCTTTTATGCCGTTTTTATTACGCAAAAAATTTCCCAAAAGTGGCGCGACATTCATTTTTAGACTATCATAGATAGGGAAAATCACATTTAGCCTTGTATGCGTGCTAAAGCCTTTTTTATCGCTAGATTCGCCATTTACGCGCTCAAAATCTAGCTTCATATCTAGCCCCGGTGCGCTATATTCGCTGATTCCATAATAATAAAACGCATTTATGTCAAATTTGCCTTTTTCGCCCAAAAGCGCGTATCCTCCAAATTGCGCTCCTAGCAATCCATTTGGCGCGTAGCCTTGTGTAAAATCCCAAAAAAACCCATCTCCTAGCAATGCAAACGCGCTTGCCCCCTCCAAACGCCCATAGATTCCGCCTTTATCAAAATTTGCTAAAGTAGCTTTTATATCCGCTCCCTCCATTAGCCCTACGATATAGTTGCTATCATCGTGCATAAATCGCCCTGCTTTTAGGCTTACGCGCTCACTATCATAGGCAATGTGTGCGTTATGAATGTAGAAATTATGCGTTTTTGTAGCGCTCGCATTTTTATCCCCGCGATAGCCAGCATAGTAGCCTACATAGTTGTATCCTAGCCCACCATCGCCTGCAAATCTGCTTTTGCGCGTAGAATCATAAGCTAGCCCAGCTCCAGCACCTCCTAGCTCGATTGTTAGCGTAGAATCATTAGCAAATTTATGCGCATAGATTCCGCTTATTGTGCCTAAAATATAGCCATAACTATCTGTTGGCGATACTCCGTTATGAAATCCAAATTTATTAAACGCTTCTAGCTCTCCGCTAAAAGAGAAAGGGTGAGATTCTTCCCCGCTTTGGCTCGCAATAGTCGCTGTGCAAAGCGCATTAGCGACAACAAAACCCAAAAACCCAAGAAAAGATTTCGCTTTTATCTTTTGTCTCATTGTGAGAATCTCCTTTTTTGCAAAATTTGTTTGTGATTATTTTGTCGATTTTGCTAGTCAAATATCTTAAAATAATCACGGCAAAATTATAATCTAAAATGTTTAAGATTTTGCGGGGTTAGATACGCGCATTACGATAAAATACCAAAGTGCAAAAAAATGAAACAATGAGGTAAAAAATCATTTGACTTTGATAAGATTTTGCTTGCAAGATTTTGTAAAAAAAAATATAAAATGCAAAATCTAAAAAAATCGCATAAAACCAACAAGTAATATTTTTAAACTATGCAAAAAAGGCAAAAAATGTTAGATTTTATTGATGTTGATTTTTTGGGCTTATGGCTTGTGTTTATAAGCGCGATTAGCCTATCTTTTAGCCATTGTGGCGGAATGTGTGGGAGCATAGTCATCGCCTATACAAGTATCAAAAATGTCAAAAATCCTAAAATCTTATCCATAAAAGCATTTATTTCGCATATTGCTTATAATCTTGGGCGACTTGTTAGCTATGTCATTATTGGCATTGTTTTTGCATTTTTGGGAGAGGGAGTGGCGTTTAGCTTTTTTGCACGCTCTTTTTTAGAAATCTTTGTAGGGATTTTGCTTGTGGCGTATGCGATTTGCTTTGCGTTTTTTCCACATATATTGCGATACATAGAGCCAAACCTATCAAAAGCGGGGATTTTTGGGCATATTTTTGGGAAGCTATTATTTTCGCAAAGTATGGCTAGCTATTTTGTGCTAGGGATTTTGAGTGGGTTTTTGCCCTGCGGACTAGTGTATTTTTTTGCGCTAAATGCGCTAAATGCAGGGCTAGCAGGCACACAAGCGATTTTTAGCTCTGTTTTGATTATGGTGGTGTTTTGGGCTGGGACTTTGCCCCTTATGTTTAGCATTAGCACAATAAGCAATGCGATAAAAACATACCAACACATATTTTTTAAAATCAGCTTTTTGCTTATGCTTAGCGTTGGTTTGTTAAGTATTTATAAGGGCGTTATTAGCAATTAGATAAATTTTGGATAAAATAGACATATTTCATAGAATTTGAGAGGCGACAATGAATAAAACAAATCCACAAAAAAGCGTAAAAGCGGTGTTTTTTGATAGAGATGGAATCATCAACAAAGACATAGGCTATGTGTATAAACAAGAGGATTTTGAATTTCAAGATGGGATTTTTGATTTGCTAAAATTTTGCAAAGAGAGAGGATTTTTGCTCCTAGTGGTAACCAATCAAAGCGGGATTGGCAGGGGGTTTTATACTTTGGAGGATTTTAAAAAACTTAGTTTATATATGCAGGAGCAAATCAAAGCTAGACTAGGATTTAAATTTGATAGTATTTATTTTTGTCCGCATAGCCCTGAAGAGGATTGCGAATGTCGCAAGCCAAAAAGCGCGATGATAGAGCAGGCAAAAAAAGATTATAATGTCAATTTAGATGAGAGTTTTATCATCGGCGATAAGATTACTGATATGCAGGCTGGGCAAGCAGGCGGAATCCGCCACAAACTCTTTGTAAGCAAAGCATTTAGCACGCAAGTAAAACATATTAGCAACCTCCACACGCTAGCCACACTCTCCCAAGCGCGTGAAGTGATGAATGATATTTTAAACCCCAAAATCTAAAAACCCCTAAAATCTAAAAAGGAGCAACCAAATGGCAACACAGCAAACAAACCCCCAAAATCTAATCGACAAAGACACGCTAGAGCAGCTCCAAACAAGGCTTGCAAACAAAACGGTTCTTATCACAGGTGGCGCAGGCTTTATAGGTAGCAATCTAGCTTTTTTCTTTCAAGAAAATTTCCCAAACACTCGCGTAATCGTGCTAGATAAATTCCGCGATGATAGTAGCTTTGCAAATGGTAATCCAACTTCGCTAGGGCATTTTAAAAATCTCATAAATTTTAATGGTGAGATTATCGCAAGGGACTTAAATGAAGGGCTAGATTTGCTCCAAGAGTTAGATTTTGATGTGGTGTTTCATAATGCCGCTATTAGCGATACTACCGTGCAAAATCAAAAGCTAATGATAAATACCAATCATCACGCGTTTTTAGAGCTACTACATATCGCCCTAAAGAAAAACGCTGTAATCATATATGCTAGCTCGGCTGCAACCTATGGCAATACGCCTGCTCCAAATATCGTAGGCAAGGGCGAAGTGCCACAAAATATTTATGGATTTTCAAAGCTAGCTATGGATAGAAGTGTGCGCAAGATTTTGGCAAACGCACCACATTTGCCCATTTTTGGACTGCGGTATTTCAATGTCTATGGCAAAAATGAATTTTTTAAAGGCAAGACGGCTTCAATGATACTTCAGCTAGGACTCCAAGCCCTAGAATCTAAAAAAGTGCGACTAATAGAAAAGGGCGAACAAAAAAGAGATTTTGTCTATATTGATGATGTGGTGTTGGCAAATATTTTGGCAATGGCGGAGGGATTTAGTATGCAAAAGCTAGATTCTATCCCAAAGAGTGGAATCTATAATGTCGGCACGGGCGTAGCACGAAGCTATAATGAAATCATAGAGATTCTAAAAGGGCATTTGGGGGATTTTGAAGTGGAGTATTTTAAAAATCCATATCCATTTTTCCAAACCCACACCCAAGCAGATATTCAGCCAAATACCGCCGTGCTAGGCTATAAGCCAAATTTTAGCCTAGAAGATGGCATAGCCCGCTACATAGATGAGATAAAATCTATCCATTCCAAGCTAAAATCTGGGCTATTATAATTTGCCTATAATTAGCCTCTGCTATAAAAAAACACAAAATCTAGTTTTTATAAAATCTAAACTATCAAGGAATCACGATGATAAATCTACAAAAACAACACCCAAAAATCCTAGTCATAGGGGATTTGATGGTAGATCACTATATCTGGGGCAAATGCAATAGAATCTCGCCTGAAGCCCCTGTGCAAGTCGTAAATGTCAAAGAAGAAAGCAATCGCTTAGGCGGGGCTTGCAATGTCGCAGCAAACTTAATCGCATTTGGTGCAAAAGTCAGTTTATGCGGAATCATCGGCAAAGATGAGTTTGGAAAATGGCTTATAAGCGAGCTTCACGCCCAAAATATCGACATTACTCACATTATCCCAACCCCCACTCGCCCAACCACCCAAAAAAGCAGAATCCTCATCTCAAATCAACAAGTCTTGCGCGTAGATAGGGAGAAGGGCGAAGACATAGATGAAAATCTACAAGAAGAGATTTTATCTAGCCTAAAGCGCAAAATGCGAGATTTTGACGCGGTGATATTAAGCGACTATGCAAAAGGGCTACTCACGCCAAAGCTAACAAAATCTATCATAAAGCTAGCTAGAAGCGAGGGTAAGCCTATCTTAGTAGATCCAAAAGGCAATGACTACTCCAAATACCAAAACGCCACACTACTCACGCCAAACAAATTAGAAGCCCAAATCGCCACACAAATACAAATCAACGATGATGAGTCTCTAAAGCAAGCGATGAAAAAACTCCAAAAAGAATGCAAGCTAGATATTTGCCTTGTTACGCTAAGCGAGGAGGGAATCGCAATCCTAGATAAAAAGAAATTAGTCAAATCCCCCACAATCGCAAAAGAAGTCTATGATGTAACAGGGGCTGGAGATACCGTCATAGCAGCACTTGCATTTGGGCTAAGTGGCGGGCTAAATATCTATGAAGCCTGCCATTTTGCAAATGCCGCAGCAGCAGTAGTCATCGGCAAGATAGGCTCTGCGAGCGCGAATTTTAGCGAAATCGTGGCGTTTTTGCATAATGGCTCATACTCTACCTCAAAAATCATAAGCAAAGATGAGCTAGCTATGCTACTGCCAAGCCTAAGAGAGAAAAAAATCGTTTTCACAAATGGTTGCTTTGACTTGCTCCACGCTGGGCATATTTCGTATCTGCAACAAGCAAGAGGGCTAGGCGATTTGCTAATCGTGGGGCTAAATAGCGATAGCTCTGTGAAACGACTAAAAGGGGAGAATCGCCCCATAAACAATCAAAACGATAGGGCGTTAATGTTATGCGCGCTAGAATGCGTGGATTTTGTGGTGATTTTTGATGAGGACACGCCTTTAGAGCTAATAAAACTCATAAAACCCCACACGCTAGTCAAAGGCGAAGACTACAAAGGCAAAGAAGTAGTGGGAAGCCAAATCGCAAAAGAAGTTATCTTAGCAGATTTTATCAAAGGTAAATCAAGTAGCCTAATCATTCAAAAAATCGCACAAAAATTTGGCAACAAAAGCTAGTTTTTTCATAATGTCAAATTTTGCATAACGCTAGATTTTGCATAACGCTAGAATTTTCAATAAACGCTAACGCAAAAAAAAACTAGCAAAATATCATAAAATAGCGTGATAGCCTCTTTGTTAAATCTATCTCAAAATCTGTCGTTGTAAGATTTTAGGATTTTTGTAAAGATTTTGTAGAAAATTTGTAGGTTTTTGTGATTTTGCTAGATTTTGTGTCTTTTGACAAAATCGCAAAATCTTGCAATTACAGATTTTCTTTTTTTTGTGTATTGGGATTAAAGGGGGGTAAGTATCTTGTCGGACTTTGGTTGCAAAGCAACCGAAGTATCTCTATTTTTGATTTAGCATTTGAGATACTTCGCTAACGCTTAAGTATGACAAATTGTGATATTTGGATTGCCACTCAAAATCTAGTGATTTTCTAAAAAAACTCCGCTTTGCTTGCTAGCCTTTGATTTTGCTTTGCTTTTTAATGACAAAAAAGATATTTTAGCTTTTGCCAAAATCTATCGCAGTTTTTTAGGCTTGGTGATTTTATCGGTATTTATGCTAAACTCAAGCATTTGTTGGGTTGCTAGATTCCCCCCAAAGCTATAAAAAATAAGGCTAATTTGCGTGCTCAAAAATGTATTTTCATAGACATAGTAGGCATTTACGCGATTAAATTCCCGCTGATACAAAGGCAAACCCTCATAAACAGATTCTTTGTATTGGCTAAAATATCTCATCTGTGGCTTGCCAAAATAATAGCTCTCCTCTATCCCAAATCCTTTGTATTCTAGCTTTGCCCTTGCCTCATAGCCTGCCCCGATATAAAATGGCTCATTCCCGCTTAATCTTCGTTTGCGCTCGATTTGCCCCAATGCAGCTAAGCCTATTTGCGCTTTTTGTAAATGCTTTGCCATCGCAGGCACAAACCCCCTAAAATCCACCTCCACATAGCCATTATACAAAATCCTATCAAGCAAAAATGTATCGGGGTTGCCATTTGCAAGAGTCGCATTATCACGCCCTAGCACTTCACTATTTTTAAAATGAAATACTAAGGCATCAAACCCGATATTTAGACTATTTTTTATGCCAATTTCACTTCCAAAAAGCAAGAAAAACTCATCATCTCTTTTTGCTAGATTTCCACCAAACCAATCAAAAAGCAATTCTGCTTTTGCATTTATATTGCCTTTTGTGTAGCTTTTAGATTCCAACGCGTGCGAATTTTTAAAATATTGCAGTAGCACGCCATTGCTAGCGGGAGCAAAAAACAAAAAATCATCTCTAAAAAAACTTTTTGGGTATGTTTTTAGCATTTTTTTGCGTGGCAAAATCCCTAAACTCGCGTTAAAATTCCCTAGCCCTCTCTCCCCACTACTATAATCATAATACGCCAAAATCCCGCCTCCAGCGTTAAATACTCGCTTTTGCCCCATATCTTGCAAACCATATCCACCAAGCCACAATTTATGAGAACCATAAATGCCAAGCCCTACTTCGCCATTTATACGCAGGGCATAGCGCGTGCGCGTATCCCAAAAAAGCAAATGCGTATTTTCAATATTATCTAGCAAAAAATCAAAACCTGCATTGTATAAAAACGCTAGCTTTGTCTGCGTCTGTGCTTGTGTAGGAGAGGGGGGGAGACAAAGTCATATTTAGATTTTGCGTGTCTTGCGTAGTTTGTGTAGTGTTATTGTTTGGAGTATTATCATTGCTAGTTGATATTGTAGATTCTAGTGTGATGGGCGTAGATTTTTCATTCAAATCCGCATTAGATTGTGTGCTAGATACTGCATTAAATTCTGCGTTAGATTTTGCATTAGATGGTGTTAGATTTTCGCAAAATGTGATTTGCGACAAACATAAAACACATAAAATTACTTTTAAAAACTTCATTTTGTAGCTTTGCTAGCAGATTTTAACACTATTTATTTAGCCTACTCATAAGGCTTAGGATTCCATCTTTGCAAGATTTTCCTTGCAAAATCCCCACTACCTCATTTACAATCGGCACATAAATATCATTCTTTTTTGCCACTGTTTGTATCGCATAGGCTGTGCGCACGCCCTCTGCGACTTCACCTAGCTCGCGCAAAATCGCTTCAATATCTTTGCCTTGCGCCAACCCCACGCCCACGCGATAGTTGCGTGAAAGCGTAGAGTTTGCACTCAAAAATAAATCCCCAGCCCCCTCCAATCCCAAAAATGTCTCAATTTTGCCCCCAAAATACCTCCCAAATCGTTCCATCTCAATAAGCCCCCGTGCCAAAAGCGCGGCTTTTGCGTTATGCCCAAGTCTTAGCTCATCACAGATTCCACCCGCGATTGCAAGCACATTTTTATACGCCCCACTAACTTCTGCACCGATAATATCCTGCCCCGCATAAGGTTTAATAAAGCTAGGGAAAAAACGACCAAACTCTTTTGCCACGCTAATATTATATGCGTGAATAGCAATCGCACAGGGCAGTTTCTCTCTCACTTCTGTGGCAAAACTAGGACCGCTTAAAAAAGCTAGATTTTCTTTTGGCAAAAAATCAAGCGCGATCTCGTGCACAAACGCACCGCTTCCTTCCTCTATGCCTTTGGAGGCAAAAAGATATTTTGTGTTGGGACAAAAATTATTTTTATTAGATTTTAGCCATTTGCGTAGATTTGCCGTGCTAATAGCGATAATGACAAATGGCGAATATAGGGCTAGGGAATAATCTACTTGAGTGATTTTGTATGGCGTATCATTTGGTAGGGTAAGTTTGCGTCTTGAGGCGATATGGATATTTGTGCTATGGGCTAGCGCAAAGCATAGTGCGCTTCCCCACGCTCCGCCACCACAGACGGATATGGTGGCGATTTGGGCAGATTTTGTGTGCTTGGTGTTGTGCTGCAAATTATGTTGTGGGTTTTGTTGTGAGTCGTGTGGTGGATTTGTAGGCTTTGTGCTTAGCTGTGTATCTTGCATTATGTCCCCATAAGTTGGCTTTTTTTAAATTGTGTAGAAAATTGTATAAAAATTAGACAAGGCAGAATCTCTTAAAAGCGAATCTCTTAAAAACAAGATAGCATTATAAAATATTTTGATTAAATAAAAAGAATGTATTTTTTGCGCACAAAGAGCGGATATTTTTCTTGCTTTTTAAAACAATATGACAATCGTGCAAAAAACGCAAGGCAAACAAAGTGCGACAATAAAGAATCGCAAAAAAAACTACCAAAATCTACTAAAGTGCGTTTCTCTCCCAAAAAACCCCATTTTCATAGCCTTGAATCGTTGGATTTTGAAGCGCGTTTTCTAGCCTCTCTTCACACCACGCACAATACCTCTCCTCAATTTCCACACCGATAAAATGCCTTTTTAGCTTTTTTGCTACCACGCTAGTAGTCCCACTCCCTGCAAATGGATCTAGGATAGTTTGCCCTTCATTGCTTGAAGCTAAGATTAGCTTAGCGATTAGCTTTTCTGGCTTTTGGGTGGGGTGGGCTGTGTTTTCACTCATCGCCCAAAAAGGTATAGTAATATCCCCCCAAAAATTTGACGGGCAAGTATCGCGGTAGTTCCCGCTCTCGCTCTGCACCCAATCTTTTGGCTTGCCATTTTCTCTGTATGGGGCGATGACTTTTTTTCGCATTTTTATGGATTCTAGGTTAAAGACATATTCTTTGCTACAAGTGGCAAACCAAATATCTTCTAAGCCATTTTTATAGTTTGATTTTGCTCCGCGTCCTTTTTCGCGTTGCCAAGTGATACGATTTTGCAAGCAAAACATTTCATCTATCACACGCCCGATGATAAGGCTACTACGCCAATCACAGCATACATAAATGCTAGCATTTGACTTTAGTAAAGGCTTAATTGCTTCTAGCCATTTTCTTGTGTAGATTTCATACTCGCTATCTTTTTTTTTGGAGAAAATCTTGCCATTAAAAGATTTTGTGAGATTGTAAGGAGGGTCGGCGATAAGTAAATCTATACTAGATTTTGGCAGAAGTGGCGCAATGCTAAAAATATCGCCACAAATGGTAGAATCTAATATTTTGCGTAAATCTTTTTGCGGAGTGTTTATGCGCTTGGTGCGTTCAAAAAAGATTTGCCCATCTTGCAAAGTGGTGTTTATGGTTTTGTTGCGGGGGGATTTTTTTTGCATTTGATAAAATCCTTTGATTTTCGTGTGATTTTGCATTTTGCGATATAAAGCGCGATATAAAACGCAATGCAATGTAAAATGATAGTAGGCAATGTAAAATTATAAATAAAATAGCTTAAGATTTGGGTTAGAATCCTAAAATACTTCACGCGATTTTAACCCAAAGCACAAACATTACGCAACGCAAAAATGCACAAAAACATAAAGTATTTTTTGATTTTTTTACACTTTATTTAGCTTAGATAAGGGAGCGATTTTGTTAGATTTTGGCAATATAGATTTTGACAAGCTAGAGGCGCATTTTAGCGAGTTTGCTATTTTTGGGAAGCATTTGTATTATAAACCTATTTTAGACATCGTTTGTTTTGATAGAGAGGGGGCTAAGCACACATTTGCTAAGATGCAAAAAATGCTTTCAGTGCATAAAAATAGCTTTGCGGTAGGCTTTGTCTCTTATGAGCTAGGAATCCTAGAATATGGGCTAGATTTTCATTTAAATAACACAAATAATGAGCTAGATTTTAGGGCGTTTGATTGCGTTGATTTTAGCAGGGAGTCTAAAATCCCTCTAATATTTTTTAGGCTTTTTAGCAAGCGCATAAAGCTAGCAAAACTTGCAAAATCTAGCCACAAATCTAGCTCAAAAATCGCTACAAAATCTAGCCTAAATTTTATGCCAAAAATCTTGCAAAATATCGACAAAGCACGATATGCAAAAGATTTTAATGCGATAAAAAACGCACTAAAAAATGGCGAGACTTATCAAATCAACTACACGCAAGAGCTACATTTGCAAAGCAATCTAAATGGATTAGAGATTTTTAGCTCCCTTTTGCCACGCCAAAATACCAAATACAAAGCGTTTTTAAAAACCCCTTTTGTAGAAATCGCCTCTTTTTCGCCTGAATTATTTTTTTGCCTAAAAGGGCGCAAAATCAAAGTCGAGCCGATGAAAGGCACAATGCCTAGAAGCGACATAAAATCTAAAGATAAAGACAATAAAAAGGCATTGCAAAAAGATGAAAAAAATGTGGCTGAAAATATGATGATTGCAGATTTATTGCGCAATGATTTGCATAAAATCGCGCATCATTTAGACTATAAACTTTTGCAAATAAAATCCTATAAAACACTCCATCAAATGACTTCTAAAATCACAGCTTTTTTGCGCAAAAACATAGTTTTAGATACTCAAAAAAAATATGCAAAATCTAGCGATTACACAAACAATCTTTATGAGATTTTTTGCGCACTTTTTCCCTGCGGGAGCATAAGCGGTGCACCCAAAAAATCTAGCGTAGAAATCATAAAAAAATTAGAAAAAAGAGAGCGGGGGATTTATTGCGGTGCGATTGGCGTAATCTCACAAAAAAAGAAAAAAATAAACGCAACTTTTAGCGTGCCAATTCGCACAGCTTTTAGAAAACAAAATGAATATTTTTGGAGATATGGCGTGGGAAGTGGGGTTGTGTGGGATTCGATTTTGCGTGAAGAAATAGCCGAGCTAGAGCTAAAATCTAGTTTTTTGTTTAGAGAGGATTTTGCGCTAATTGAAACAATGCTTATGAAAAATAATCTTGTTTTTTTGCTAGAAGCACATTTAGCTAGAATGCTAAAAAGTGCTAAAGATTTAGGATTTAATTTAATGGATTTGCAAAATCTTGGATTAAAAAATATTGCACAAAATAACGATAATTCTAAATTGCCCATACTAGCAAAAAATATCAGTGATTTTGTAAGATTTGCCCCGCTAGATTCTAATCTACTAAAAACAAATGCGTGGAAAAATCTCCCACCAAAAATGCTACAAACACTAAGGCAAAATCTAAACTATAAAAATAACGAAAATAAACCAAAAATCTTGCGACTTTTGCTACGCAAAAATGGCGAAGTAAAGATAGAGATTTTGCCATTTTCACAGATAAAATCTAGCGCGATAAAAATCGCTAAAAACACTCTAAATTCACGCAATGACGCTTTGTATCATAAAAGCACTTTAAGAGAGCATTTTACACAGATTCCAGCAGGGTGCAAAGATAATATTTTTGATTTTATCTACCTAAATCAAAGGGGTGAAATCTGTGAGGGAAGCAGGAGTAATATTGTGATTTTAGCAAGTGGTAAAGATGGGAAAAATCTATACACGCCACGCCAAAAAAGCGGGTTATTAAATGGCGTGTTGCGTGATAATTTTTTGCGTCATAAAATCGTGCGCGAAAAAACTTTGAGATTAAAAGATTTGCAAAATGCAGAGAAAATATTTTGTATAAATTCTGTGCGAGGGGTGCAAGAGGTGTTTTTGAAATAAAAGTGTTTTTAAAATAAAGGCGTTTTTGAAATGAGACATTTTTGAAATGAAATTTTTAAGCAAGTGTGTAAAATAAAAAATGTTTATCACAACTTTTGATGATAATGTATTTTTGAGAGGATTTGAAAAATAAATAAACATAGATTTTGCAAAACTCATTGTCTAAAAAGAAGCATATCTTTTATGCCCTCATACACAAAGCCAGAATGCGTTTCTAACTCCATAAATTTGGGGTTTGTGGTTGGTTTTTGTAGATTGTTATTTTGTGAGTTTTCTAGTGTTTTATTTGGTATTATTGCCATTATTTTTCCACGCATTTCTCCAGCTTGTGATTTGCTTTTCTTGCGTAAGTGGAGCAAAAAACACAGAATGTGGCGAGGCAAAAATATGCACGGTAGATTTTTGCTTGCTATATTTTTGTTTGTTAGATTTTGTGGATTTTAGTAGCGTTTCATATCGTTGAGATTTGGTATATTTTTTAGGTTTGCTATCGCTAGATTTTGCATTGCCTAAAGTGCCAAAAATTATTAGCCAAAAAACACAGCATAAATATATAGATTTTTTCATAGTTTTTATAGGGTGGTTTTGGATTTTGTGCCTAGATTTTGCATTTTAGATTTTATATGAAAGCATTAGTGAAATGGAGTTTGTTTGATACTGCGCATTATTGCGAAACTCAGCATCGGCAAATAATATCAAATTTGCCATTACTTCATAGGCAAGCCCTAGATTTAGCCCTAGAGAATAGCCTAGAGGTGCGATATAGTCGCCGTTAATTTTATCGCGCATTTGGTATTGATAGCTTATGCCAGCATTTAGCGACACATAAGGATTTACTGCAAAATACACCATTGGGCGAAGTGAGAATCTCTCCCCGCTATTTATGTTTTGTCCTAAATGCGATTTATTAAGATTTAGCGAGACGCTTGCTTGCAACGCCAGCACCACAGGATCGATACTATAATAACTTGTCGCAAAAAAATTATAACCTTTAGCATATTGTAGGTTTTTGCTACCATTTGGATAAAACGCCCGCTCGATAATATCCATACTAACCCCTAGCATAAGCGCAGGGGCTTTGCCCTCTTTTTTTGCCTCTACTAGCACGCCCACACTCCACGAGCCAAAATCCCCCGTGCTAGCATTTATGTGGGTGTTGTTTATATCATTTCGCGCCGTGCTGCCAAAAAGCATTTACCGTGCTAAAAATCTCCACGCGTTTATACACGCCATATCGTGCATACAAAGAGAGGTTTAGGTAGTCTTGATTTGTAGTGGTTGAAGTAGGGATATAGATAGTGGCGTTATTGTTTGGGATTTGTGCGACTCCGCTAAATGAATTTTTGCTTAAAATATTGATATAAGAAAATGAAAGATTTAGCTTTAAATCATTGCTTTTTGTCATTATATCATCGACATTTACGGATTTTGCATTTGCATTGCCACAAAGTGCTAAAAATACAAACAACAGCACAATGATTTTGCAGGCTTTTATCTTGTGCAAATGCAATAAAAATCCTAAGTTTATTTTATAAAGTATTATAATTTTACCAAACATCAACAATCCTAATACCCAATCCCCGCTTCAATCATTATCCCAAAATTTTGACTTGCAGGATAGTTCTTGCGAGCAATCGGATTTGCATTGTCGTTGTAATCTGCATAAAAAGGCACATTAGATGATGAGCCTAGATTTTCGTATTTGCCGATAACTTTGACATACCATTCTTTGCGATCATCTATGTCTTGTGAATATCCTAGAGAAGCGATAATGCCATAATTAAAGCCTTTGAGATTAGATTTTGCAGAGTAGGTTTTTCCAAACTCATACCAGCCACTTAAGACATTAAACCCAGCGGAGTATTCTATGCGTGATTTGCCAGCCACAGGCACAGCCCCTTGTGCTTCTAGTCCTATGTAAAGCAAATTTTTATTAAATCCGCTTTTGTTGCCACTTGCATTCAAATAATCATCGCCCAACACTAGATTTACAAAAAGCGGGATATTTTTTGTTAGCGCATTTACGCCAAGTTTGATTTTTACATCGGTGTTTATGGCGGTTTGTTGCTTGCCTAGATTTTCAAATGTTACCCCGCTATATTCAATACTTCCAAGCCCTAAGCGAATGCCTATAAACCCCTGAAATCGCTTGTAAGATTCTATCAATTCGCCATTGATAAATCCACCATAAGATTGCGCTTTAGCTGTGTTGGCATTGAAATCATAATAGTTAGCACCTACGCCAAATCGACTCGATAGACAATGCTCCTCATCATTTGCAAAGCATAGCCCCACTGCACTTGCATTGCTAAGAGAAAATCCAGCGAAACCCAAAACAAAAAAGGTTTTGCGCACTAAGGTTTTGCCCACTTTTGCAGCAAGGATTGTTTGATAAAATCCTTTTTGTTTTTTCATTTGTTGTATGATTGGTTTTAATGATGTCATTTTTTGACTCCTTTTGATTTTTATGCGCTAAGCAAGGATTTTGCTTCCTTGCTTAGCTTGTTGATTGGATAATCTCGTATCGCTACTATGACACTAGATTAAAATCTTTGTCCATAGTTAAAGTCAATACGACATCCTTTGCTAAAAATCGCACATAGCCCATAAGAAACAGCAGAGATTCCAAAAGCAACGCCTATGGCAGTCCAAAATTCACCTTTGGTTTCTTTTAGTTCTTCTTGAGATAAGACTTGCACATTTAGATTCTTTGCATTTTCTCCAAAAAGAAAGACAGAATCCGCTTGCGTAAATGTTGATTCTGTTTTTACAGAATCAATGCCGTTTGCTGATAATCCACTAATGCCTAAAAAGACACTCAATGTTAGTGTTGAAATGATTTTATTCATCTCAATACCTCCTTATTAAAAGATTTAGATTTTGCCACCTTGTGTGAGAATCTATCTCAAGGTGGCGAGTCGATTATAAAAAAAAAAAAAAACACCTTGTCAAGTTTAATATAAAAATTTGTCAATAATTTTCATAGTTTGTTACTATTTTTCACAAAAATGTATCAAAAATTGATTATGTTTTTCATAATTTATCATTTTGCCTATATTTTAAGAATCAATGATGAGTGATTGCGTTTTTTTTTTT
>NZ_JBSIUV010000023.1:0-42692 GCF_053654515.1 Helicobacter sp. T3_23-1059
ATGAATATGAATAATGATATAAATCCTATGGGAACTACGGGCTATTATGGCGGGGCAAAGGGACAATCTCAAGGACTAAATATCGACACTTCTTTACTAGAATCTATCACCGTGCAAGATTCTAATATTTCTGCAAGCTATGGAGGATTTACAGGTGGCGTAGTGGATGCAAACACACGGCGTCCTAGCAAAAAATATGGCGCAAATGTAAGCTATCAATTCACACAGGGCAACGCAGATGTAAGCAAATTTTCGCTTACACAATATCATATCGATGACACCGTGCAAACAAACACAATGAATGGGCAGCAAATTAGCGCGTGGCAAAGGCTTTGGAGTAGCTATAGTGAGACTTATCAACCACAATTTACAAAGCATTTGATAAAGTCAAGTTTGGAGGGCTATATTACCCAAAAGCTAGGATTTGTGGCGAGTTTTACCACTACGCAGAGCTTTATCCCGCTTCGCAATATACGCAAAACAGACACAGGCACTTATGATTATGGACCGGGGCAAGATGATAAGAGAGAGCAAAAACGACAAAGCTATAATTACTACTTAAAATTGCATTATGATGCTAGCGATTATATTAGGCTAGAGGCAAATATCGGCTATGCACCGCAGTATAATACCTACTACAATGACGCCGCAAAAGATAGCTACTATGCGATGGATAGTGGCGGAATCCAAAGTGGCGCAAAAGTGATATGGCAAACGCCTGTGGGACTTTGGACAAATACATTTGGCTACTCAAACCTAGAAAACTCACGGCGGGGCGATAGCGATCATTTTTATTTTTGGTATCGTAGCGTGGATAAAGATTGGGCGGGAATGCGAATGCTAATCTATGAAGGTGGGTGGGGAAATGTAGATCAGCTACAAAATAAGGCAGAGTTAAAAAGTGAATTTGAATCAAATCCCATAACTTTTTCGCTAATGACAAATACGATTCGATTCGGCGTGGGTTTGGATAGCTTTCAAATTGTAAGAGATTATCTAAATGATGTGTATTGGAATCAAGGTGCGCCTACAATGATTTCTAATGCGGCGCAACATTGTGGGGTAGATTCGATGGGATTTGCGGATTCTTGCTCGGAATCTAAAACGCTAAATACAACTACGGGACAGCCAAATCCAAATAACTACGGACAATTTCAAAGCACGATTCGCCTACGCCCCAAAGGTAAATACGAATATTGGGGCAAAAATTTTAATGCGTATTTAGAAGATGATATTAGTGTGGATTTAGGCGATGGCGGATATTTAAATATGCGCCCGGGAATCCGCTATGATGGCGATAGCTATATGGGGAAACATAGTATCGCCCCGCGATTTGCGATAAACTACACCACACCCGCACCAAAGCAATGGCGCACAAAGCTAACCTTTGGGGCAAATCGCTACTACGGGCGCAATCTCTTTACATATTGGCTCTATGCGCAAGGTGTTAGCTCGTGGAAAGTGTATCGTAGAAGTATGTGCACAAGGGAAGGACAGGCAAATTGTATCGAAGTAAATACACCTACTGCGTGGGCAGAGCAAAATGATTACAATCTATCTAGCTTTTTTCACTTTGATAAGCTAAAAGTCCCCTATGATGATGAGCTAATGGGCGGAATCACACAGCAATTAGACATTTTTGAAATGGGGATAAAATATATTCATAGATTTGGACGCGATGAGATAATGCGACAAGATACGGGAAATGTGCAAAGTCGCGCGGATTATTATTGGAATAATAATGGTAGCTCGGAAAGCGACATAGTGGCATTTATCATTCAAAATATAAAGCCTATCCAAACTTTTGGAGTATCTCATCACTATCTTTTCGCGCTAGATTGGACGCATACAAAACGCGGATATAATGTGTGGTTTAACACGCATAATGGCACGGATAGAGATGATAGCGAATACACAAACAATGGAATGATTTACTATGATGGCAAACTAATGCACTACCGCGATAGACCTGTGGAAAATTTCTTGCGTCCTTGGACTTTGCGATTTAACACCACGCATAGATTTAATGTCGGGCGCACAAGGTGGATGCTAAATAACTTTTTTCGATTTCGTGCAAAATATGAGCGAATGCTAGCAAATGGCGGGATTAACATAAATGGCGAAAACTATCCGCGCTATGACAAAATCCCTTTTAATGGTGCGTTTAATTGGGATATGCGCGTGGGCTTTGAAGTGGATATTTATCGTGGTGAGAAAATGCGCCATACGCTGTATGTGAATATGGATATTTTTAATGTGCTAAATGCGCGGAATAAAACCACGATGCAAGGCGCGCTTGTAACAAATGGCGTAACGCCGGGAATCTCTAGCGTAACGGGAAGCACGGGGCTAACGGATTTTGCGGTGTATGAGACAGGACGACAATTTTGGTTTCAAGTGGGATATAAATTTTAAGGGGAGAAGTTATGAAAAAAGTAATGTTTGGGATATTTTTGGGCTTTGTGGCATTGTCGCAAGTGGGATTTGCAGATTTGCGTGAATCAAAAATTTCCACCTCCATTGATGATAATTTGACAAGTGGCGAATCTGAATCTTCCCCCTCTCTTGCGGAGGCAGAATCTCCAAAAATTTCCCCCTCCCTTGCGGAGGGGGACACAGGGGGTGGGTATAAAAACGCCAAAGATTCTAAAAATACTGAATTTGATAGCGTGGATTCTACCCACCCCCTAACCCCCTCCGCAAGGGAGGGGGAACAAAAGGGCGAATCTCACAATTACAATGTAGATTTGGCGAATCGTAATGACAAAGTAAGTGAATCTCACGCAATGGAGGGCGAATCTGTCGAATCTCACAATGATAAAGTGAGCAAATCTCTCAATACCAAAATAGGCGAATCAAGTGGCATTATTTTAGGTCTTGGGATACATTATAGTCCTTTTAGATTCACGCAAAATTATGAACAAATAATAAGTCAAATCAAAGTCATAACAGGTGTGATAGGCGCAGAGGCAAGGGCTATGACTACCACTACAACACAACTAGAATCCCCCATAAATGCAAAAGGCGATGGGGTAATATATTCGCTTTTGTTTGGCTATGCTGGATTTTTAGAGCCTTTTAAAATCGTGCAGTTAGGAATGCGCTCCTATGCAGATATAAGTGCTAGCCATATTGATTTTGCAAGCAATGAAAGGGGACTAAAATCTACTTTATTGCGCTATGGGCTAAGTGTTGATTTGTTGCTAAATTTTATCATCTCAAATACCTACGCTAATAACACCTACACTAATGTAAATAAGGCACAAAAATATCACAAATCTATCAAACTACAACAAAAAGCCACCAAGACACACAAAACCAACAAACAAAGATTTCCGCTTGTGCTTGGGCTATTTGCAGGGGTGCGAATCGGCGGGACTTCGTATTTTAGCGATGATATAGATGCGATAAATAGGCGACTAAATGCGCTAAATAATGGTAGTTTCCCAAAAGGCGGATTTGATTTTGCCCTAAATGTTGGAGTGAAAGCAAATATCGCTAGAAATAATAGTGTGGAGCTAGCTTTTGCCCTGCCTATGTATCAACTAAGCTATAAGGCAAGTAGCGAAAATGTCGTAAATGACAAAACTACTACAACGAGGTTAAGCGGTGGATTTGCAGAGCTATGGAGTGTGGGGGTGAGATATATTTACACATTTGAAATCTTAAAGTAAAGTTTGATTTTGCATTAGAGGTTTTATGGTGGCTTTTGGTGGTTTATGAAGTGTTTATGGGGTATGATTTGGGAGGCTATCAAATCCACCAACATAAACCAAATCGATAAAATCAACAACTTCAACAAAAACGATGAAAAAACCCTCAAACCTAACCAAAAACTTTAGAATCTAAAAAACGATAAAAACCTAAAATTCCAAAAACTACGCACAGATTTTACCAAAAACCCCCCGCATAGATTTTACTGATTTTAATGCTGCAAAATATCCATTTTCTTGCTAATTGCCACTAAATATCGCTAATGCCCTCTCTAAATCCTCTTTGGTGTCTATGCCTATGCTTTGACTTTGCACGATTGCCATTTGGATAGTCTTGCCCTGATAGATTGCGCGGAGTTGCTCTAGCTTTTCGATATGCTCTAGCGGGCTAGAATCTATGTCATTTGGCAGGGCGCAAAACTCACGCAAAGACTCCACACTATACCCATACACTCCTAAATGTCCATAATATGTTGGCATTGCGCTATTTTGCAGATGTTTAGCTTTGGCAGTGTCTTTATCTCGCCAAAACGGAATCATAGAGCGCGAAAAATAAATTGCCTCATTTTTGGCGTTTAGCACGACTTTGACAAGGTTTGGATTATGTGCTTCTTGTTCGCTTATTTTTTTGGCACAGCTTGCCATAAATGGTGGATTTTTGCGTGCTTTATGTTGCATTAGATTTTGCAAAGTATGTATCACGGTAGGTTCTAAAAACGGCTCATCAGCTTGGATATTTATGATGATTTCATCGCTTTTTAGCCCTAGTTTTTGTGCAGCTTCATTGCACCTATCTGTCCCGCTTTGGTGGTGCTTTGAGGTTAGCACAGATTTTAGCCCTGCTTGTTTGCAGATATTTAGCACCATTTCATCATCGCAGGCTATGCAGACTTCATCGACTTTGCTAGCGTTTTTTGCGGTTTTTATTAGCATAGGTTCGCCCTGTATGTCGGCTAAGATTTTATTAGCAAAGCGCGTGGAGGCAAGTCTAGCTGGGATAATTATCATTTGTTGCTCCTTAGTATTTTTTATGGTTGGTAGATTTTATGTTGAGGTTTTTAAGCATTTGGAGTTTGCCATATCATAGCCCGCCAAATCGCCTAGTCCTCTTGCTAAAATCAATGATGATTTTTTCTAGCTCATCGGTGTCAAAATCAGGAAAAAAACTCTTGCTAAAAAATAGCTCTGCATAGCTAGCCTGCCACAAAAGGAAGTTTGATAATCGCTGCTCCCCGCCTGTGCGGATAAGCAAATCCACACTAGGCAATCCACAAGTATCCAAATGTTGCTCGATAAGTGATTGGATTTTGGCGGAATTTAGATTTTGATTTAGCTTTTTTTGTGGATTTTGGTTTAGATTTTGTTGGATTTTAGCAAATGTGCGCGCTAGCTCATCTTTTGAGCCATAGTTTAGGGCTAGGGTTTGGGTTAGGTTTGTGTAGCTTTTGGTGCTAGATTCTAGGTGTTTGATTAGGTTTTGTAGTTCCTTGCTAAACGCGCTTATATCGCCGATAGCACGGAATCTTATTTGGTGTTTGTGGTATGTTTTTGCCTCATCTTTTAGGTATTTAGCAAGCAGTTTTAGCAAAAAATCTACTTCTTGTTTTGGACGATTCCAATTCTCTGTGGAAAACGCATAAAGCGTAAGATAAGCGATATGGTTTTTGGCACACCAAGTAGTGATTTCGCGCACTCTTTTTGCCCCCTCTTTATGCCCAGCTTTGCGACTTTTGCCACGATTTTGCGCCCACCTGCCATTGCCATCCATTATGATAGCTAGATGAGATAGATTTGGACTAGAATCTAAGAGGATTTTAGATTTTGACATTTTGTGCCTTTGCTAGAATTGTGGGCTTTTTGCGTGTTTAGCATTTGCAAATGCGTATTATATCCTTAATAAAAAAACACTTTTCCTGCAAAAACCACGCACAAACATTTGACACGCAAACATTACTTTGCTAAGCGATGATAAAGAAAATATCATCATCGCTAAAATCCGCGTCATTTTTGTGGTAACTTATTGTTTTTGTCATTGCTAAGTGTAGCAATGATTTTTTCAAATTTTTGTCATACTTAGCCAACGAAACCTTGTCTAACGAAGTGAGCGAAATATTGCTCTTATCGTATTGAAATATAGAGATATTTTTCTTTTTAAAAAAAGCTTAGTATGACAAAAAGCATAGATTTCCACGATTTTATGCTTTTTCTAAAGAAACTTCGCTTTGCTTGTTTGACACAAACCTAAAATCTCACAATTACGACATTTTTATCATACTGATGACAAAGACTAACATATCGACATTGTCATTTTTAGCGAAGCAAAATCTCATATTAGTGTAGGTTTAGCAGTTGCCACACTCTCTCAGCGCGAATCCCCCTCCCACCTTGTGCAGCCTTAAACTCCTCGCTTAGTAGCATATCTCTATTGATTTTTTCATAGCTTTTATCGGTTTTTGCTAGCTCGTCCATTTCGCTTTGTGCGCGTTTGTAGAGGATTTTGCGTGCAGTTTTTGCGTGCAGTTTTTGCTCTTTTAGCATATTTGCATACTCACGCACGCTTTGAGTATTTTTGATTTCTAGGGTGTTTGGATTTGCTTTTTTGCCATCTAGGGCGACTTCTGGAAGGATATTTGTATAGTCTTGGCTAAACACATTTTTGCCATTAAAGTTTGCGCCTTCATATAGATTTTGCATTTTTTCATAGATTTTTTGAGATTCTTGCTCGATAGCCTGCATAGATTCATCATTTTCATTTTCCTGTGCTTCTTCTAGCTTTAGGGCTAGTTTTTCATAGTTTTTTTGATATTTTTGTAGGCTATTTAGCGTCTTTGTCATTAGCTCTAGCTCGCCTAGCGCGATATTTATCGCGTTTAGGTTATGGCTTTTTGTATGGTAAGATTTTTGTAGAGAATCTACATTTTCTAATGAAGTAGGTTTTGTTTTGAAAGATTCTGCGGATAGTGTTTGCTTTTGCGCGACTTTATTGCTATCTTGCGGGTTATTTGCATTATTTGTGTTGGGACTGTTGTTTGGCTCACTTATGCGTAATGGCTTAGAATCTGCTTTGATTTGCATTTGTTCTCCAAATAGATTTTTATTCTAAATGGCTTTGTGCTAAGTCAAAATCCCCTCACAAAATCCGCACAAAAGCGCATTTATCATAGCGACTTGTTGCAAAGTCTATTCCATATCTTGCTCAAGGTATTTGGTGTGGATTTTGGATTTTAAAAAATCTGCATTTCCCATCATTTTGATATGAAATGGAATCGTGCTTTTGATGCCCTCTATCTTAAATTCCTTCAATGCGCGTTTCATTTTTGCAATAGCTTTGTTTCTATCCTCGCCCCATACGATTAGCTTGCCTATCATCGAGTCATAAAACATAGGGACGACATAGCCCGCATAAGCGTGGCTATCAAGCCTCACATTTGCTCCACCGGGCGTTATCCATTGGGTGATTTTGCCAGCACTTGGGTAAAATTTCACAGGGTCTTCAGCGGTGATTCTGCATTCTATGCTATGCCCGCGAAATGTGATTTCTTCTTGGCTAGGGAGTTTTTCGCCCTCTGCTATGCGTATCATCCATTCTACCAAATCAAGCCCGCTTACCATTTCGCTTACCGTGTGTTCTACTTGCAAGCGAGTATTCATCTCCATAAAGAAAAAATCTTTATTATTAGAATCTAGTAAAAATTCAAATGTCCCAGCCCCCACATAACCGATATGTTTGGCGGCTTTTACGGCGGTTTTTAGTAGATTTTCGCGCACTTCAGGGGCTAGCACCACAGCGGGGGTTTCTTCAATGAGTTTTTGTTGTCTGCGCTGTGCTGAACAATCACGCTCGCCAATGTGCAAAACATTGCCGTGCTTATCGGCTAGAATCTGCACTTCGATATGTTTTGGTTTATTGATAAATTTTTCCATATATATCGTGCCATCGCCAAACGCGCTTAGAGCTTCACTTTCAGCGGCAAGATATAGGTTTTTTAGCAGGCTTTCATTCTCCACGATACGCATTCCGCGTCCGCCACCACCTGAGGCGGCTTTTAGGATTACAGGGTAGCCGATTTTTTGGGCGACTTCGTAGGCTTGATTATAATCTTTTAGTGCGCCATCGCTCCCCTCTATCACAGGCACGCCTGCGTCTTTCATCACATCTTTTGCTTTAGATTTATCACTCATTAGCACCATCACATCGCTACTTGGTCCTATAAACTCCACTCCGTGATGATCGCAGATTTCGACAAAATGTTGATTTTCGCTCAAAAATCCATATCCCGGGAAAATCGCGTCTGCATCGACTAATGCCGCCGTGCTCATAATCGCAGGGATATTTAGATAGCTTTCACTAGATTTTGCCCCACCTATGCAGATTTTGACATCAGCGACATCAAGGTAATGCGTGTCTTTATCCGCCGTAGAATAAATCGCAATGGCTTGCTTGCCCATTTCTTGAATCGTGCGTATGGCACGAAGCGCGATTTCGCCACGATTAGCTATGAGAATGCGCTCTAGCTTTTTGGGCTTAGTTGCTTGTTTTGTTTGTGTGGTGGATTGATCTTGCGCACTAGTTTTTGTGGTGCTAGATTTTGTGCTTGGTATAGATTTGTTTGTCATAGATTTTGCCGTGCTAGATTTTGTGGAAGTTTGGTTATGTGCCAATGTGCTGGCTTTGTTTTGCTTAGTTTGTTTCATTTATAGTTTTTCCACTTTGATTAGATGGCTTCCATACTCCACAGGTTGCCCATCATCTGTTTCTATGCTTAGGATTTTGCAGTCAAATTCTGCTTCGATTTCATTCATTATTTTCATCGCTTCGATGATACCGATAGTCTGCCCTTTTTTAATCGTATCGCCCACAGCGACATAGGGGGCTGCCTCTGGGCTAGGGCGGTGATAAAATGTCCCAACCATAGGCGAGGTGATAAAATCACCACTTTTAGAATTTGACTGGCTTGAAGGAGGTGGTGTGCTATCGATAGGTTCTTGGGGCAAGGTTTGTGTGGGTTGAGCTACTTGGGTAGAGAGTGGGGCTAGCGGAGCTATGGGTGCTTGCGTGGTGGGAGTAGATGGAGTGTAGCTTTTGTCTAGTTTTAGCTCAAAATTATCTTCTCTAAGGCTTAGTTTTGCTATTTGACTATTGTTAAAAATCTCAATCAGTCGTTTGATGTCTGCTAAATTCATCAAAAATCCTTTATGAAGCAAAGTAAATCTTGTATAATAGCATATTTACAAAAATAAAATGGCTAAAACAATATTTTAAACGATTTAAACCGCGAAATAGCAATACAAAAACACAACTAAAACTACCAAAATAAAGGATAAAAATGGGGCTAAAATCTGATAAATGGATACGACAAATGAGCCTAGAGCACGATATGATACAGCCATTTTGCGAAAAGCAAGTAGGCAAAAATATCGTATCTTTTGGGCTTTCAAGCTATGGCTATGATATTCGCGTGGGAAGCAAATTTATGATATTTAGCAATGTGGATTCTATGGTGGTGGATCCAAAAAATTTCCACGAAAATAATGTCATCACCAAAGAGGCAAAAGACGGATTTTGCATAGTCCCGCCAAACTCCTTTGCGCTCGCACATACGGTGGAGTATTTTAAAATGCCACGCGATACGCTTGCAATCTGTCTAGGCAAAAGCACTTATGCGCGGTGTGGAATCATTGTCAATGTAACGCCTTTTGAGCCAGAATTTGAGGGGCATATCACTATTGAGATTAGCAACACTACGCCACTGCCTGCCAAAATCTACGCAAATGAGGGTATCGCTCAAGTGCTGTTTTTTCAAGGTGATGAAATGTGTGAGGTAAGCTACAAAGATAGAGGTGGCAAATATCAAGGACAAAGGGGCATCACACTCCCTAGAATCTTAGAGAAATAATCAAAAAGAGGTAAATTTGCGGGTGGTTTATAGTAATGTTTGGGGGAGTAAGTAAGTCAAAATAGCGTTAAATAACAACGCAAGTTGCAATCAAATGTTTAAGCAAAAAGCCTATTTTGATTTTTGAATCTAGCTATGCTTAAAAATTGTGTGAAATGCAAAGATACATTAGCTTTGCTATTTAATACTTTAAAAACTTAGCAAAATTTAGATTTTACAAATTCTACTAATTTCTACTAATCTTGCTAGTTTTTGCCAAAATCCAAACCACAACGCTAAGATAAAATCTTAAAGAACTGCGACTTGGATTCTAGCTTATAAATAGTGATACAAAGACTTTTTAAGCCTATTATTTCTTAAGTTTTTTAAGCTTAGATTTGCCCTTTTTGGAAACCTTTTTGATATGCTTCAAAACCGCTTCTTCGATAAACGCGCTTTTAGCCTCTGCATTTTTAGCAAATTCTTTGAAAAACGCTTCGATTTTTGCAAGGGATTTATCATTTACTCTAAAAGACAAATCTTTTTTGATTCTCTTAGCGACTTTTGCTACGACTTTTTTTGCACCTGCTTTTGCTTTTGATAAAGTGCGCGGTTTTTTTGCGCTCGCTTTTGTAGTCCTAGAGGCTGGTTTTTTGCTAGCTGTTCTGCTAGAGCTTGTTTGTGCTTTTGAGATGATTTTTTGAGCTTTTGGGCTACCCTCGATTTTGTTAATCTTGTTGATTTTGCTTCTTGTGTTTGCCATTGTGTCTCCTTGTGTCTTGGTGGTTTTAGGTTGGGGATAGAAATAGCTTTGTGCTATTTCTTTTTCTTAGAATTTGAGGATTTCAAAGTCGGCAAATCCCCGATTTTTACAAACTCTGCAAATACTTCCTCAAATTCAGCCTTAGCTTTCGCATCGCTGTATTCAGAGATACCAAGCCCCTCGCTAATAGCTCTTTTGTATGCAATGCGATCTTTTAGCACACTCCCTAAAAGATAAAAACCATCTTTTACCCCAAGATTTTTTTGAATTTTTTCGATGGTTTTTTTGTATTCAAGCAAATCTTTGCCTAGAAATACATTTGTGCTAATTTTATTCATCAAAATTAAGATTTTCACTTCATCATTTATGTCTTTGATTTCGGTTAGTGTTTGTAGCATTGTTTGCAATACATCTACATCAAGTTGAGAAGGAGTGGTAGGTAAAATGATAGAATCTGCATATAGCATTGCTTTGCGAGACTCTTGACTATCGATACCACCTGTGTCGATGATGATATACTCATATAGCTCAAGGAATTGTTTTAGGGATTCTGCGATATTGCCTGTGCGATTTGATAGGGTAAAATATTTTAGATTTTTGCTTACATTTGATTCGCTCTCACGGATATTGGTAAAAGTCTCAATGCTTTTTTGAGGGTCAGTATCCATAACAAGCACTTTGCTAGAAAATTCTAGCAATTTTACCGCTAAATTTATGGCTATCGTGCTTTTTCCAGAGCCACCTTTTTGGTTGGCTACGGTTATGATATTGGCTTGATGAGTATCACTTTTTTTAGCCATTTTTGTTTGCCTCCTTAAATTTCAAACTCCAACTTTAGAGCAAACTTTAATTTGAGAAGTAATATATCTTTTTTCATTTAAAAAAGCAATATTTAAACTACAAAAACATAAAAAATTACATAGCGTAGTAACCATAAGTAACAAATGCAAATATTTATAAAAGTTGATAAAAACTAAAAATAAAAGATTTTGGTAGCTTGAAATTTAGTGTCAAAATACACGCGATTTTTATATACAAAAATCACAAAACAACCACAAAACCCTTTGTCAAAAAAACTAATATTTTTTTTGCAATAAGCCATTTTAAAAAATCTAACTATGGATTTAACTCCTTATAATGCTCTAAATACACTTCTTGCATTGTTTGCTCTAATGCCTTATACCAATCTTGCGTATTGTCTATGGCTTCATCTGCGCTATCTTTTGGGCTTGTATTTTTTGTCGTTTCATTACCAAAATATATCTTTTTGCTTGGTATTTCATTTGCATAAAAAGATTCTAAAAGCACCATTCTAGCGATATTGCTTCGTGCTTCAAGCGGGGAAGTATTATAGACTTTGCGAGTGTTGATTAGCACGATTGGTTGGATTTTTAGGTTAAATCTTTCAGCTAGCATTTTTGCACCTGCTTTAAATGGCAAAAACTTCTCCCCTCCTCTCCCCCTAGTCCCCTCAGGGAATATCACAATAGGGCGTTTTTCATCGATTTTTTCTTTTGCGATTTTGAGTAGCCACGCTAAGCCTTTTTTATCCTCCCTATCTAGCAAAATCATCTGTGGAGCGCGCAACGCATAGCCATAAAGCGGAATCTCGCCTAGCTCCTTTTTTGCCACCCAGCAAATATTTTTGGGGTGATATGCTTCAAGGCAAAGTATATCTGCGACACTTTGATGATTCATAATGATAAGCGTGGCACTCTCATCAAATTCGCCGATTTTTTGCAAGTTTATGCGAGATAGCCAAAAAAAGATTTTGCAAGTCCTGCGCGCACTAAAGGCATTGTCCTTGTGAGTAGTGAAAAAAATCCCAACCATAATGCACGCTAGCCCAACGGCAATTACGAGCGTTTCATACACCCCTTTTGCTTTATAAAATATTTCTTTTATTAGCTGCATTTATCCCCTTTTTTTGAAAAAATATGTTGATTTAGCAAGCTTTAAGATTTTGTAAAGATTATTCGACATCATCTTGTTTTACCCAGCCGACTTTTTCTTCAGGGGTAATGATTTTATAATATCCGCTATATTCGCCTATGATTTTGACTTCTATGGGCTTTGTGGTAGTTTCTAGCAGAGTAGAATTATGCGTTGGCAAAATCCAAATATGCTTATTTGGGCTTACAACGCCACTTTTGCTATATAGCATATAATGCAACAAATACGCAAAAATCCCCACTGCCAACACCCAAAAAACATACCTAAGCGGTGCTTTAGAGATAAACCCCACACCCACGCACAAAAGCCCTAGCACCGCTATGCCAAGCGCAGTGTATAGCAAGTAAGTATTTTTTGGTTTTAAGTCTTCTTGAAACTCCGCATTTTGCCCATTTGGAATCGCAGGAAATCTAATCTCCTCAAAACGATTGCTATTTAGAGAAAAATACTCAAAGCTGACTGATTGGATATTTTTGGGGATAAGGGCATAAAAAATTGCGCTAGATTCTGCATTTGTAAAGTTTGATCGCTCAATCCCCTGTTTTTCGACACTTGGGAGTTTGAAATCCTCTAAATTTGCATTTTTTGCATTTATCTCAAATGCCACAAGATTATGCTCTTCATCATAGCTTCTAGCCTTGTATGCCCCTAGTTCTAATCTATCTGCTACTACGCCTACATATCGTTTGTTTTGGTGCAAATCAAGCGCATTTATCGCAATAGATTCTACCAAAAACGAATCAATCACCCCGCCATCTTGGCTAATAGCATTTACTTCAAACGCGGGGATTATCGCATTTGAGGATTTTATCTTAAACACATAAGTAATGCTATACATATCCTCGCCCTTTTGGGCTGATTCTAGGCTTTTTTGCCACACTTCAAGTGGATTTTGCAAAGTGATTTTATCCGTGGAGGTTTTGTCTTGAAACGCGCTTTGGCTCAAAGTCGCACCATTAAAAAACAACGCATTATAAGTGATATGGATTTTTTGCCCCACATAGATAGTCCTGCCTGAAAGTTCCCCATTTGTCGCGTTTTTGACAAATAGTAGTTTTTCATCAGGGTTTGCATAAATCGCAGATGAGTTTAGCGGATTTTGCGGGGCATTTATGTTTTCACTCTCGCTTCCAAACCCTCCCACACCCTCATCATCATAAGAATCTTGTGGCATTTGCAATTCATCAACATTTGGTTGATTTGGTATATCTTGCTCTAAAATTTGCTCCAAAGTTAGCTCATTTTGGCTTGGTGGATTTTGCGGATTTTGTGAGTTTGACTCATTTTGCGCGATTGCTATATGTGCCATACCTACCATATTTGCAAATATCAAAAATGCGATTTTGCATATCAATTTATTAGATGATTTGCTAGATGAGTTGTTGTGTTTTGTCATTTTTACCCCTATATGTTGTTAATGCTGATAAATAGATTCTAGCATTTTTAGCCCGATTGCATTGCCTAGTAGCTTTTCGCACGCCCTCTCTGGGTGAGGCATAAGCCCAAAGATATTTTTTTTCTCATTGCATATTCCTGCGATTTGTGCCACAGAGCCGTTTATATCACTCTCATACTTTAGCAAAATCTGCCCATTTTTTTCCATATTTTCTAGCTCGCTTGGCTTGCAGTAATAATTGCCATCTGCGTGCGCTATGGGGAGAGTGATAACCTCGCCTTTTTTGTAATGTCGCAAAAAAGCATTATCTGTGTTTGAAATGATTAGATTTTGGTTTTGTGAGATAAAATGCAAGTCTTTATTGCGTTTTAGCGCGCCTTGCAAAAGTTTTGCTTCTGTTAGGATTTGAAATCCATTGCAGATTCCTAGCACCCTCCCGCCTTTTTGGGCAAAATCTTTTATCGCTTCCATTATGGGTGCAAATCGCGCTATCGCCCCACTACGCAGATAATCCCCATAGCTAAATCCCCCCGCTAGCACGACTAAGCGCGTATCTTTGGGTAGTACTTTGTCTTTGTGCCAGATTATCTTGCAAGGAAATCCTAAAATCTTTTCATACACATATTGCATATCAAATTCGCAGTTTGTCCCCGCAAATCGCGCTATGGCTACCATTTTTATCCTTTTTTGTTTTAATAAGTTATGACAAATCTTAATCTAGCAATTCGACTTTATAGTCCTCTATCACAGGATTTGCTAGCAAATCTTTGGCAATTTGTGTGGCTAGATTTTGTGCTTTTTTTTCATCACATTTGCCAAAATCTAGCGTGATTTGCTTTGCCATACTCACGCTTTGTATTTCATCGATATTAAATGATTTTATAGCATTAGCAATAGCCTTTGCCTGCGGGTCTAGCACGCCTTCTTTTAGCGAAATAATTACTTTTGCCCTCATTGATATTTCCTTATTTTTAAAATTTTAAAAGGTAAAGTCTTAGTTTTGAATGCGATGCAAGATTTCCTCATAAGCCTCTTTTAGGTTTCCTAAATCTTGACGAAATCTATCTTTATCTAGTTTTTTGTTTGTCGCTTTATCCCACAGCCTGCAGCTATCAGGCGAGATTTCATCAGCTAGCAAAATCTCTTTTGTGCTATGCCCATCTTTTATCTCTCGCCCAAACTCTAGCTTAAAATCCACCAACTTTACTCCGCGTTTATCAAAAAAATCATACAAAATCTCATTTACCTTGAGGGCTTTTTCTCGCAAAATCGCTAAGTCATTTTTGTCATTTATGATGCCCAAAATCTCGCAATGCTCATCATTTACAAGCGGGTCATTTAGCGCATCATCTTTATAATAAAACTCCACAAGCGAAAAAGGCAAAACCTTGCCATCTTCTATACCAAGTCGTTTAGACAAAGAGCCTGTGGCGATATTTCGCACGACTACTTCAAGCGGGATAATCGATACTTTTTTGCATAGCATATTATTTTCATCAAGCCTAGCGATAAAATGGCTAGCCACACCCCTTTGTGCCAAAATCTCAAAAAGTGCTGAACTAATAAGACAATTTAGAGAGCCTTTGCCAGATTCACTACTTTTTTTAAGCGCGTTAAATGCGGTTAAGTCATCTTTAAATTCTGCGATGATATGGTGTGGATTTTCCGTAGCGTAGAGTTTTTTGCCTTTGCCCTCATAGAGTAGATTTTGTTTGGTTGGTGGATTTGCAAAATGATTTGTAGCAGGATTTGTAGTGGGGGATAAATCATTGCTTGACATAGATTGTCCTTTGTGGTTTGTGTGGTTTTGGTGGGATTTTTGTTTTGTAAATCGCTGTTTGCTTTTGATTACGCTGTATCTTGTGGGTGCAATTTTACACAAAAACAAAAACGAGATTTTAGCATTTTTTCATCTTGTTTTGCTTTAAAAGGCAATTTATCTAAAATACTTATGCAAAGTTTTGTGCTACAATCTTAAATTTTTAAGCACGGCTTTAAACGCAATTTTAAGCTAAATCGCAACAATGCAAAACCACACAAACTCATCAAAAAGCGAGGCAATATGCCAACTCTGCATTCTACACATAAAGATTTTGCTATATCTACAAATATGCTTAATCAATCTAGCAAGCTAGATTATGAGATAGATTCTAGTCAATTTAGCTTATGGAGGGATTTTTGTGAGATAATCTACCCAAATATAAAAGCTGATGATAAAACAGACATAAATTCTACGCATTTGACACAAAATCCACAGGATTTAAAAGATTCCCAAGACTTAAAAGACTCAAAAAAAACACAAAAGATTTTACAAAATCCACAACAACTAGCCATTATCCTAAGCACAAATACGCAAAATTTTGATACCTTTGCAAAAAGCAAAATCTTTGCTAGCTTTTTGCAAGATTTTGCGCAAAATATTAGCAAAGATTTTAAACAAGATTTTACACAAAACAACGATTTCACACCAAATCTTGCCATACTTAAATCTATCCAAAAGTATATCTTATCGCATTTAAGCCCCCTGCGTTTAGTCGCACTTAGCCCCTATATCTTGCGACTAAATAGCGCAAATCTTTTGAGTGTGGCTTATACTCGCGCACTTTTAGGACTATTTGAAAGCTATGCAAAAAAGCATAAATCACACCAAAATCCAAGCAAAAAATCCCTAAACCTAAAATCCTTGCAAAGCGAGCTACACTCACTCATAAAGCAGCTAGAAACTATCGGTATTTCTAAAGCACATTCACAAGCCCTAGAAAATATTTTGCAAAAAAATGCCAATCAATCATTTTCTATCGGTATCACAGGCGTGCTAAGCGCGGGGAAAAGCACTTTTTTAAACGCGCTTTTGGGGAGGGAGATTTTAGGCACTAGCACGATACCAGAGACGGCAAATCTTAGTATTTTGCGACCTATTATGACAGATAATGCGACAAGCAAAATGGAAAAAAAAGATTTTGCAAGGGTGCATTTTTGGAGCAAGCAAGAGTGGGCAGAGTTTGAAACTTGCGATAATCAAACTAGCCAAAATCATATATCAAGCAATATGGGCGAGTTTGTCCGCGCTACAAAGGAGGCGTTTGGAGATAGGCTAGAGACTCTTTTAGCACAGGGGCAAAAAGAGATAGAGATAAGTGAATTGCGTGATTATACTTCGGCAAATAGCCCTACAAAATATTGCAACTTAATCAAAAAAGTGGAGCTTTTTATGGCATTGCCTTTTTTGCAAAATCAGCACGCAAGCAAAGAGTTTGCCACAAACAATGCAAGTAGCGATATTCACACAAGCAATCATAGCGTAGAGATTGTAGATACACCCGGACTTGATGATCCAATAAGGGCTAGAGAAAAAATCACGCGTGAGTTTATCTCTCATTGTGATTTGCTGATACATATTATGAATGCTAGCTGTGCGGCTACGCAAGTGGATATGGATTTTATTTTAGAGTCGCTTTTTAGATCTCAAGTTAGCCGACTTTTAGTCGTGCTTAGTCGCGCAGACTTACTTAGTCAAAAAGAGCTAGAATCTAGCCTTGCTTATACGCGTAATTCGTTGGCAAAAGAGCTTACAAAAGCACGGTTTGATGGCGATATAGACGCGCTTTTATCGCGCATAGATTTTATCCCTCTAGCTAGCTATTTTGCGCTAGGCTATACAAGTAATAACGCCCAAATCATCGCCCAAGCTAGCGCAAAAGGCTATGACAAAGAAAAAACAGGTATCACAAAATTGCAAGATTACCTAGATAATGCCCTGCTAGGAGAAAATAGTCAAAAACAAAGGGATATTTTGTATCGTGCGTATAGGGGCATTAGCGCGATAGTTAGCGCAGAGATGGAGGAAGTAGGCATTAGGCTATCGCTTAGTAGCGCATCAAAAGATGAGCTAGAATCCATACTGCAATCCACAAAAGAAAAACAAGAGCATCTAATGCGCTCTTTTGAAATGCAAAAAAAAGATTTTGGGATACTTAGCGATGAGCTAGAGTCTTATCTTTTAGGACTAGAAAAAATCATCACCACAAGCCTACATACTAACAAAGCGCGACTAAATAGCCTAATATATGATGATATGTTATATGAAACTTCGCGTGGCAATGCCCCCACAAAAGAGCGCATAAACCAAATATTAGGTGTGCAAGTGGAGGATATAAGCTCTGATTTATCCCGCGAATATCGCTACAAAAGCGCGCAAAAAATCGCTAGCTTGCAAGCAAACATAGCAGGCGCAAAAATGGATTTATTAGAATCTAGCGAGATAGATTCTGCGGATTTAGCGACAAATAACAACGCAAGTGATTTATCTACAAATAATTTATCATATATGGGAGCAAGTCTAAAAGATGAGGTTTTGGGTGAGATAAAATCTGTGCTCGTGGATAAAACTAACACCCTTATAAACAAATACAAAAATGCGTCTAAATCCACGCTAGAGGTGGAATTTAGAGATAAGCTAGATGGCGTGATTAGCGAGGGATTTAGCCTGCTTAAAGAGGCTATTTTACAAAACAATGCAAGTATAAAATCTATGCTTTTAGGCGAGTTTGAAACGATTTTGCAAGCAAATCTACAAATCATAAAATCTAAAATCGCCACCATACAATCCACCATAAACCAAAGCCTAGAAATGATAAAAAACACGGATTTAGAAAATCTAAAAGAACAATGCAAGACAAAAGATAAAGCATTAAAAGATATTTATAATGAATTAGAGATTATCACAAAGGCATTGCAATGAGTAATAGTGATTTCACAACAAATAATGAAAATATCTTAGAATCTTTCATACAAGAATGCCTAAATTTAGGGACAAATAATCCACTACAAAAAGAGATAAATGCCACAAGATACGCGCTAAATCAAAGTCAGCTTTTGGCAGGATTTCCAAGCGATTTTGCGGGTAAAAATAATGCAAACACGCAGGATTTTAGACAAAATATTGCGCGTGATTTTTCACAATCTGCCCAAGAAATATTTTTGCAACGATTAGAAAAATCCATACAAAAAGAGCGACTATCCCATCTAAAAATCGCAATTATCGGGCAGTTTTCAAGCGGCAAAAGTAGCTTTTTAAACGCGCTTTTGGGAGCGGAGATTTTGCCTAGTGGGGTGATACCTGTTACGGCAAAAGTGTGTGAAATCGCTTATGGAGAAAATATGGATTTTAATCAAAATCTACCCCAAACTTCTTTGCAAACAATGTCGCAACAAACACAAAACTTATCGCAAAAACCGCAAAAACCGCAAAATCCACCTCAAAATTTGCTTCAAAATCTTTTGATAGAAGTGCATTACAAAGATTTTAGCATAGGCTTAAAGCCATTATCATATTTGCACCAAATCGATAGCATAGAAAACGCCACCATATCGCATTTTAAGCTACTTGCCCCGCTAGATTTGCTAAAAAATATTACCTTTTTAGATACCCCGGGGTTTAACTCGCAAAATCAAATCGATACCGATACCACAAATGCGATTTTAGAGGAAGTCGATGGGATTATATGGCTATCGCTAATTGATAATGTAGGCAAGCAAAGCGAAAAAGATATTTTAGAATCTCATATCAAAAAATACGCCGCCAAAAGCCTATGTATCCTAAATCAAAAAGATAGGCTCAAAAATGACAGCGAAATCGCCACAAGCCTAGCATATTCAAAAAGCGCGTTTAGTGGATTTTTTGCTGATATTATCCCTATTTCTGCCAAAGAAGCTATTGACTCTCACAGCCAAAAAAATCCCAAAGAAAAACAACACTTATGGGCTAGCTCAAATATGCAATCTGTGCTAGATTTTATCCACCAAGAATTGCAAACAAAAACAACGGCGATAAAGACAAAAAAAGTGTTGCGCTCTTTAGAATCTTTGCTTATCAAAGAGGCTTTTAGAGTGCATAGAGCCACCCAAGCTAGAATCCGCTTAAGCCAACATTTGCAAACAAAAGCAGCCCTAATGAGATTTTGTGCAAATCAAAGTGATTTGCAAGCTAGATTTGACACACTTTTTCCACAGCTAAATTCCAAGATCGATAGCCTAGCACAATATATTTTTAACTCCCAAGTGCTAAAGCAAATCCCATATAAAACCACGCAAAAAAACGCGCTAGGACTAAGCAAAATCGTTTTGAGACAAAAATCTATAATGATGCTAGAAAAAGACACTCTAAAAAGCGAGCTAACCAAAAGTGAAAATCTATTTTTTAGAGATTTCATCAAAATCGGGTTTATGATAAATGATTTTGGAAAATATTTTAGGGATTTTTTGCACGCTCAACAACGCGAATTTGAATCTATGCTAGATGCGTGGCGACATAAAATCAGCGCGTATGAAAATATATATATTAGGCAAGATTTTGCTACACAAGATTTTGAAAAGCTAGATTTTTTATCCGCACAAGACAAAAAAGAGATATTTGACAAAAACCAAAAAGATAGCAAATCAAAAAATGTAGATTTTGCAAAAATGTCTTTGTCATCGTTTATTGATTCTCTTTCAAAAGAATACTTGCTACTGCAAGAAGAAGTATGCCAACATCTACAAATAGAGCTATCAAACCTAAAAAATATCCTAACACTTCAATACCAAAATACCATAGAGCTAACGCTAGAAAGCCTTGATAATAAAATGACTTACGCGCTTAAAAAACATTTAGAAAATCCAAGCGATTTTGAGCCTTTTAGCCTAAGCCTTGAAAATGTGCGCGAATGCCTAAATCAAGGCTTGCATTTTTTGCTTTTCCAAGATAAATTATTGCTAATAAATGCGCTATATAAAACCTCTATTTTTAGTTTAAGTGAAAAAATAAATGGCATTTATGAAGCAAAATATCCTACTTTGCTATCTCAAATAAACGCGCTTAAAGAATCCAAAAAACGACTTTTAGATGAGCGACATAGATTAAAAAATAAAGATTTATGACATAAAGACTGACAATGCAAAATCATATCCCTGTCTTGCTACAAGAAGTAGTTGATATTTTTTCCCCTAGCATTGATGAGTGTATCGGTATGACAAAAAATGGTGGCAAATCTCCTGTGATAATTGATTGCACTTTAGGGCTAGGGGGGCATTCTCTCGAGCTTTTAGAGCGATTTAGCGAGCTAGAAATAATCGCCATAGACAAAGACATAAATGCCATAAACATAGCCAAAGACAGATTCAAAAAAGCAGGATTTCACAAAAAAATCCACATTTTGCAAGCACCTTTTTCGCGTGGAGTAGCAGAGGCTTTTATGCTAGCAAAAACGCTAGATAAACGCATAGTAGGGATTTTAGCAGATATCGGGGTAAGCTCTATGCAGCTTAGTGATGATGGTCGTGGATTTTCTTTTGGTAGTGGCACGCTAGATATGCGTATGGATTTATCACAGCATAAAGATGCAAAATATGTGTTAAATCAATATAGCGAGTTTGAGTTAGGACGCGTGCTACGCGAGTATGGCGAGATAAAAGAGTATAAAAAAATGGCACGACTTATCAGAGGGCATACAAAATCTAGTGGCGGATTTTGTAGTGGCAAAGATTTTAGCGAATTTTTGCGAGTGCATTTCCCAAAGCCGAGCAAAATCCACCCCGCGACTTTAGCATTTCAAGCAGTGCGAATGGAAGTAAATAACGAGCTAGGCGAGCTAGAATCCCTGCTAAATACGATACAAGACGCATTTAGCCATAGCCTCATAGATAGGGCAAGAGTGGCGATTATTAGCTTTCATTCGCTTGAAGATAGAATGATAAAAGAGACATTTAAGCGGTGGGCTAGGACTTGCGTGTGCGATACAAACGCGATGAAATGTCAATGTGGTGGAAACAATGCAAAAGGCAGAATTTTAACCAAAAAACCCATAATCCCAAGCCCACAAGAAACTAAGCAAAATCCACGCGCTCGCAGTGCCAAACTCCGCGCATTTGAATGCAAAAAATAAAATAAAAAATTGTGCTAATAATGCGGCAATAAATGGTTGCCTTATCGTGCTTATTTGATAAATGCGCAAGTCATTATTACGCAGTCATTTATGAAAAAAGCGGGGCAAGTGTGGCAAATGCTTCTTGTCATACTAATGGCTTTTAAGCCTGAAGTATCTTAACATAGATTGCCACGCGTTAGAATCTGCGTAAAAAGCAGATTCTAACCGCTCGCAATGACGGATTTCCAATCCTTTTCTAAGGGGATTAAGGGGGTGGGTTTCTTATCCTAATGAGCGTAAGCAAAGTAACCAAAATCCTAACCCTTGTCATACTAAGGTTTTGCAAAAAACCGAAGTATCTCAAAGCACAGCTTTTTTAGAAAATCTACAAACACAAATAAAGATAGTTCGCTACATTTATATGACAAAATCATTTTGACACTCTAGCTTTTAAAGCCCCTAAGCATAATAAAAGCATAACAAAAATATGACAAAAGCATTACAAGATGGCTTTTATTTAGCGCATCACACTAGCTGATTGTTTGCCATCTTTTACAGCAAACAAAACAACAAAATCTTGCAAGCAAAATCTAAGCACAAGTATTATTTGCTAGCAACTTCATTTGGGATAATGTTTGATTTTTGTTGTGCCTTTTGTGCGGCTAGATGTTCGATTCCCTCCATTGTTTTAAACATTCTCTCCCATCGTAGCGAATATCTCTGCTTTGGCTCAAAGTATGCGTTTGATTCTACGCTTTGGGTTAGGTTTATGCTTAGGTAGATAAACCACGGAGTTCCTATGATATTTGAGTATGGCACACTCCCCCAAAAGCGCGAATCCTCGCTATTATTGCGATTATCCCCTACCATAAAGTATTCGTTTTCATCGATTTTTTTGTAGAAATACTCCACTCGCCCATTATCAATGACTGCTTCCATAGAGATTCCACGATATTGTGCGCTAAAGCTATATGGCGAGCGTCCATCTTGTCTTGCTTCATTGTAAATGCTTGCCATTTGATAGAAAGAGGATAGCCCCTCATCATAGTTTATACCAAAATGCTCTTTAGAATAAGGCTCTAGCACAAAGAGTTTATCCCCTCTTTGCACCATTTCATAGCCATTGTAGTGTTTTTTGATATAGTCATTTCCCTCGCTTGGGTGCAGATACATTCCTCGCGGTGTGAAAAGCACCTCATCGCCACCTTTGGCAAATGCTCTTTTTATGTAGTGGTCGGTTTTTATGCCAAGTTTTTCTAAATGCGGAGGGATAAAAATCACTATATCGCCTCTTTTTGGTCCTTCAGCTTTGATTAGATGTCCATTGTCAAAAAAATCTGGCAAAATCGGCGTATTTACCCAAGGAAGTCTAGGTATAGGAATCCCATAGACATATTTTTTAGCAAACAAAATATCGCCCTCATAAAGCGTGCCAACCATAGAACGAGATGGAATCACAAAGCCTTGCGCGACAAAAAATATCACAAAAAGCACGAGCAATATCGTCCCCGTCCAACTAGAAAAAAAGTTATAAGTCCCTAGCAAAATCTTTTTTGGCAATGCAGGATTTAAAGCGTCTTGCGTAGATTTTGGATTAGATTTGTCGTTGGTATTCATTTTTGTCCTTTTTGTTTGATGTTATAAGTGTTGGATTTTATATGCTTTTAGGGTGTTTTGTAGTAGGGCAGCTATCGTCATAGGTCCTACTCCCCCCGGCACAGGTGTGATAAAGCTAGCCTTTTTGCTTACTTCTGCGAAATCCACATCTCCGCACAATAAGCCATTATCCAAGCGATTTATGCCTATGTCTATGATGATTGCGCCTTCTTTTATATGCTCTTTTGTGATTAGATTTACTTTGCCAACCCCCACGCACACAATATCCGCTGTGCGCGTAAAAATGCTAATATCACGCGTAAGAATATGACAAATACTAATAGTCGCACCCGCATTTAGCATAAGCTGGGCTAGTGGCTTGCCTACGATATTGCTAGCACCGATGATAGCGACATTTTTGCCTTTTAGCTCGATATTATAGGCTTTTAGTAGTTTCATAATGCCTAGTGGCGTAGCGGGCGAAAAACTCACTTTTTGCGACAAATTTTGTATATTGATTGTTTCTTTTTCTTGGTTTTGTAGCGCGATATTTTCGCAATCAAACCCGCTTGCAAAATCATCATAAACCCCCTCATCAAACCCGTCATCAAATCCACATTGCACCCTGCCTACATTTATGGGGTGAAATCCATCGACATCTTTATGCGGGGATATGGATTCTAAAATCTTATCGGTGTCAAAATGCTTTGGAAGTGGCAACTGCACTAAAATGCCATTTACGCTTTTATCAGCATTTAGCCTAGCTATTTCTTGTAGGATTTTCCCCTCCTCTACTTCCTCGCCAAAACGCAACACTTCGCCTATGATGCCGATATTTTCACACGCTTTTGCTTTCATATTGACATAGGCTAGACTTGGGGCGTCCGCTCCTACTAGGATAACCACTAGCTTTGGTTTTTGGCTAAGGGTTGATACTTGGAGTTTGAGGGAATCTTGGATTTTTAAAGAGAGAGATTTGCCATCTAAGATAGTCATCAAATGCCTTTTTAGGTGTTTAGTAGATTTTGTGAATCTTTGTGGGGTTAGATAAAAGGTGCTATTATAATAAAAAAATATTAAGGCTTTGACTATGAAGTGCATATCTTTTGACAAAACTTTTGGCAAACTAGCCAAAAAAGTATCTAAAAAAATAGCGATTTTTGGTGCTTTTTGTGCCGTTTTTGGTATGTGGCAAATAGCTAGCGCAGAACCAACAACACAGCCTAACACCACGCTAGAATATATCCCACAATCCGCGCTAGAATCTAGCACACAGGAATCTAGCACACTAGATTTGGTTATAAACACACAAGAGCCACAAAAAGAGCAAGACGCCACAAAACAATCTAATGACACTAATAACAATCCCACGCAAGAATCTAATAAAGAATCTAGCGAAAAAGCAGACAAAAAAAACACTAAAGAACCTAAGCTAGCCCAACCCCAAAAAGACACAAAATCTGCAAAAACTTCTACTAAAGATTCTAAAGAGTCTAATCAAGGCGAAACCAAATCAAACATAGATTCTGCCAAAGAAAATCATAGCCTAGCAAATGAACTTCGCAATGATGAAAGCTTCATAACCCCGCAAGAATACGGCGCAAGCCTATATCAATACCCTCGCGGAATCGGCTGTATCAAATGCCACGGAAGCATAGGTGAGGAAACGCTCCTAGCCACCTACAAACACAAAGGCAAACAAAAAACCCTCCTAGTCCCTCGTATCAATAATTTAGAATTGTTGGATTTTAAAACCGCTCTAAGCCAAGATAAAGGCATAATGCCAAAATACAACTTAACAGATGAGGAAATCCAAGCGATTTTTTTATACATTAGCTCCAAAAATCCCACACGAATCAAGTAGATTTTGTTTAAGTAGATAACAAAATCTACCCCCATATTTGCCACCATTTTGGATTAGATTTTGTAGATTTGGTTATGGTGGGTGGATTTTGCGTGGCTATTTTTTTTTTGGATTCTTGTTTTTTAGATTTTGTCTTGTGCATGTTTTTTGTGCTTTTTAGCGCGCTCTTTGATTAGATTTTGTTTTTTAGCAAACTCTTGCATATCTTTTGCTTCATCAAACTCATCTACAATCTCATCGCCTATCAATGTCTCAAGCACATCTTCAAAGGTTACAATCCCCATAAATTGCTCATACCTATCTAGCACGATAAAAAGCCTTGAAATCTGTTCTTGTTTGTAAGAATCTTTTGGCTTTTTGTCATCATTTTGACTTACAAACAAATGCAATAACTTTAGCACCGAAATATTATATGGCACAATATCCACAGGCTTTGTAAATTCCTCCACCATTTTATCCCCATCACCTTGCAAACTAAGGGCTAAAATCTCTTTAGAATCCACCACCCCCAAAATCGCATCTATACTATCGCCCTGCACCACAGGCACACACGAATGATGAGTGATACGCTTGTGATTGGCTGCGTCTTTGATTGTTTCATCGCTTTTTAGCGTAAAAACCACACTTCTAGGGGTTAGTATATCAATAGCTTGATAATTTTTGAGTGTTAAAAGATTTTTGACAATATGCGTTTCTTTTGCGCCCAGTGAGCCACCTTTGTTGCCCATTTCGCTAGCTGCTAGGATTTCGGCTCTTGTGGTTGGGATTTTTGCTCCGTGAGTGAGAAAATGTGTGATTCCCTTTGCTAGCACGACAAAAGGAAATGTGATTTTTAGCAAATATCGCACACAAATAGCCACGCTTGGCGCAAACGCACGCCAATAAGTGTTGCCTAAAGTTTTTGGGAAAATCTCTGTGATATAAATCATCGCTATGGCAAAAATCGTAGAAGCGATAAACTGCCACTCCTCGCCATAAATCTCTGTAACCTCTATCCCAAATCCCGTAGAGCAAGCCGTTACCGCAAAGGTATTTAGCACCAAAATCGCGCCCTCCGCCTCCTCGATATTAGATTTTAGATAGCGCATATAGCCACCTACTTTTGGGTGGGTTTTTTCATAACTATCTACAAATGATGGCGTGGTGCTAAGAAATACAGATTCTAAAATCGAGCAAATAAAACTAAAAATAATGGCAACACAACAATAAATGATAAGTAGCGTCATCGTTATTCCTTTTTAGATTTTCGTTAGATTTTAATGCCTTGATAGATTGCCTACGCCTAGCACTGCATTTAGCGCATCTTCTAGCGTAACGATACCTATGTAATCCCCTTTTTTATCTAGCACGATAAATAAATGTGCGTGTCGCAGGATAAAAAGCCGCAAAAGCATTAGCACTTGTTTGTTTTCTTGCACGGTGTTAAAAGGCTTTGCAATGTTTTTTAGAATCTCTTTATCTTTATTTTTTAGATTTGAGCGCAATATATCCTTGCGATACGCAATAGAAGTGATTTGCTTTGCAGAATCTATTAGCGGTATGCGCGAGTATTTGCGCTTTTGGGATTGGGCTAGGGCTTGTGTTAGGGTTAGATTTTCATCAAGGGTAAAGACTAGATTTTTTGGTGTCATTATATTTTTTACGCGGATAGATTTTTGCCCGATGATATGCTCTAAAATATCCATTTCTAGCGCGTCTAATGAGCCACTTTTTTCGCCAAGCTCCATAAGGGACAAAATCTCATCTCGGCTGATTTTTTCTACACCATTTTTGCGGAAAAAAAATGTAATCCCACGCGAAATATACACAAATGGGAAGGCGATATAATACATTACTATTAAGGGATAACAACAGGGTAAAATGAGCTTTTTCCAATACAGCGCGGCAAGAGTTTTTGGGATAATCTCTGCGACATACAAAATGCTAAGCGTCATAATAATCGCCACAACCCCCGCCCACTCCTCGCCAAAAACCTCCACAGACTGCGCTCCCACTGCTGCCGCACCGATGGTGTTTGCAAACATATTGATGACAAGCACTGCGCCTACGGAGTTGTCAATATTTGCTTTTAAGTGTTTTAGGATTTTGCCTGCTTGGGTTAGCTTAGCACTTGCCTCTACAAAGGGCGTAGTCGCGCTAAATAATGTCGCTTCAAACACCGAGCAAGCACCAGATATAGACACAGTAGCAAGAAAATAAATCACTAGCAAAGTCATAATAAAAAGCCTTCTTTTAGGTGTTTGGTAGGTTTTGTGTAGGTTTTTTGCAAAATCTAAAAAAATACATTTTAAGATAAATGGAAGTTTGATAAAAAAGTGTTAAATTTATGTTGGCAACTCTTTAAGTATCGACTATTTGGAGAAAAGTTATACCAAAATCAAATATGCTTTTAACAAAAACTAAAGCGCAAAATCTAAAATAAATGTTGGATTCTTAAAAATTGCCTTAAAAGACGCATTTTAAAAATCCAAATCCCCCTCCTAAATCCACCCCCTTAAAAATGCTATATTTTTGGCAATGGCACGACTTCAGGGATAATGTTACTCAAAAATAACGAAATGATGAGTGTCCAAATGCCAATCAAAACAATAAATCCTAGCGAATATTTAAATGTGAATTTAAATAACTCCGCTTCTTTGCCGACTAATCCTACCGCCGCACACGCAATAGCAATGCTTTGTGGGCTTATCATTTTGCCGACAACGCCACCTACGGAATTTGCCGCTAAAAATAACGCTTCGCCCACGCCTAGCACGCTCGCACTTGCTTGCTGCAATGTCCCAAATAGCAGATTTGAGCTTGTATCAGAGCCTGTGATAAATACGCCAATCCACCCAATCACAGGGCTAAAGAAATTAAACGCATCGCCCGTCTCGGCAAAAGCCCTGCCTAGCGTCTCACTCATCGCGGAATTTTTAGAAATAAAGGCAAAAGATACAACAAGCCCTATGGTAATGCAAGGAATCGCCATTTCTTTAAGCGTATCCCAAAAGCACTCTGCAGCATCTTGCGCTTTGATTTTAAGAAACCAAATAGTAAGAAATGCTGCAAGCAAAATCGCACTCCCTGCTTGCAAAGCGATAAGATTGATAGGTAGGCTAAGCCCCACAGGCTTGCCATTTGTGCCAATCAAACTCCAACCAAGAGAATTAAAGTTAATCGTAATTTGCGTGTAGCTTAGCACGCCGACTAGCTTATAACCGATGATTTCTTTTGCTTCGTTAAAGATAGGCAAGACATTGTGCCAAAAATCAGGTTTTGGCAACGCTTCGCCAGCCTCCGCAAACATCACGGGATTTCCAACCTTAAATAGCCCTTGAAACCACGGCTGTGTCCAAAGCACGATACAAATAATCAGCAAAATAAAAGGCAACCACGCCTTAAACACTTTGCTAAAATCTAGGCTTGCGACTTTGAAATCTTTTTCATCATCAAGGCGGAAAATATTGCTAGGTTTCCACATTTTGAGAAATAGCGTGGTGCAAGCAAGAGAGACGATAGCAGAGGCAATGTCTGGCAACTCTGCACCTAAATAATTTGAGCTTAAAAATTGTGTCGCTGTAAAGCTAACAGCTGCGACTAAAATCGCAGGAAAAGTCTCTTTTACCCCCTTAAATCCGTCCATCAAAAAGACGATAAAAAACGGCACGGTTAGGCTTAGAGGCACAAGCATTCGCCCCACCATCGCTGCTACGGCGTGCTGCTCTATGCCTACTAAGTTTGTCATCGCAATGATAGGAATCCCAACCGCACCAAATGCCACAGGCGCGGTATTTGCAATGAGACAAAGCCCCGCTGCATAAAGTGGCTTTAGCCCTAGCCCCACAAGCAATGCCGCCGTAATCGCCACAGGTCCCCCAAAACCGATTGCCCCCTCCAAAAATGAGCCAAAGCAAAATCCTATCAAAATCACTTGGATTCTATGGTCTGGCGTGATACTCATCACACTTTGTTTGATGACTTCAAAGCTACCTGATTTTACGGAGAGCTTATAGAGGAAAATCGCCGCAATGATAATCCACGCGATAGGCCACATACCTTGCGCAAAGCCCTGCACAAAGCTAGCTCCGATGAGCGAAAAAGGCATATCATAAGCAAAAAACGCCACCAAAGTCGCCACAATCACGGTGATAAATCCTGCTTGATAGCCCTTTAGCTTAAAAGCAAGCAAGCACAGCAAAAAGCACGCGATTGGCACAAATGCAAACAACGCGCTAAGCCAAAGGTTGTTTAGAGGGTCGTAGTGTTGTATCCACTCCATAAAATCTCCTTTTTGTTGGATAAAATAAAAAGCCTTTTTATTGTATATTGTTTTGTGTCAATAACTCATTAACTTCGTGTATAAAAATATGTCAAATGTGTAAAATCGTAGCAAGTGTCATAAAAATGCACAAAAATAGTGCAAGTCGCTAAAATGCAACAATAGACGCAAAAAATGTTAAGAGCATCATTTGTAAAAAATCAAAATAAAAAAGTAGATTTTTTTTTAAGAAAGTCATTTAAGAAAGTCATAAAAACAACGACACAACAAAATCCTAAAATCTAGCGTCAAATAATGCTAAATAACGCAAAGCAGGTAAAATCAAAATAGATTTTGTGTGGCTAAAGATTTTAAGCCATTGCGTGATTATAAAATAACCACGCAAGAAGTTGTATTCTCTAAAAAAGCATTTTTAAGAAAGCTGAGCATTTACCATCCAAATCGCTTTTTGTAGCCCTGATATTTTATCATCGCAATACGCGGTGGTTACTCTATCGCCCTCTTTTTCTGCTAGGCTAGCTAGCGTTTCAAAATCTTTTTCAAGTTGCTCATAAATCTTTAGCACTTCTTTTAGCGTTTCTTTTGAAGTGAAAGAAGTCTTTGTTTCTTCTTTGATTTTAGTAACCTTTAAGGCTTCGCTAAGCGTTACCACAGGTGTGCCACCAAGCTGGGCTACTCTCTCTGCCAAATCATCAAACATATCAGCAAACTCATCATAAATTTCTTCTAACGCCTTATGCGCTTGTGGAAAATCACTTCCGCGCACATTCCAATGATAATTATGCACTTTCATATATAGCACAATGCTATCTGCTTGCATTATCCTAAGCTGCTCGATGACTTTTGAAGTCTTTTTGCTTCTTGTATTTTCTTTCATTGTATCTCCTTTTGCGTTGATTTTGGGTTAAGAGAAAATCTTAAAGCAAGGTTATTGTAGCCCTAAAAGGTAATGTTATGATAAAATACCGCTTTTGTTTTTTAAATTTTGCGCTTTTGCAAAGTGGTAGCAAAGTGGTTTTGCAAAATCATTTCTAAGATATTTTTTAGGTATTTTAAGTTTGACTTAGTTAGCTTATTTTAAGGATTTTTATGGCAAATTTTATAGAATCTTTTTTAGCGTTTTTTGGGGTTTTAGATGTTGCGTTGTCTAAAGATTTGCGCGTTGTGCTAGATAGTTTGGCGATTTTATTTGTGGTGTTTGTAGCCACGATTGCAAGTCGGTTTGCACCTTTTGTGATTTTTGCTAAAGCAAATGTCCCTAAAAAACTGCTTAGCTTAGGCAATGCCCTGCCTCCTGCAATGATAGGAATGCTACTTGTGTATTGCTTTAAAGACATAGATTTTCGCACTTCGCCTTTTGGGGCAAATGAGCTAGCTGGCATAGCCTTAGTTGTGCTACTTTATATTGTTAGTAGATTAGGTGTGTTGTGCGTGATCGGCGGGACAGCTGGGTATATGGCATTAGTCCAAAGTGATGTGCTAAGCAGAATCTTTGGCTAAATTTTTACGCTAGATTAGCGATTTTGATATAAGCAAACAAAGAATAACACTAGATTTGCTACAATAAAAAGATTTTACTTTTTAACCAAAATCTAACCAAAAATTAAGGATACAAAATGTCAAAGCTGTTATTTGGAGTAAGCGATACAGAGGAATGTAGGCGAGCGATAAAGACGATTATTCGATTGTTTGGGCATAGGCAAGAAGTGGAGCTAACACTGCTTCATGTAACCCCTGAAGTGCTTGTATATGCGGAGAGCGGGATTGTGGATTATGGCACGATAGAAAATATCGAAAAAGAAAAATCTAATGAGATTTTAGAGGAATTTGAGCTGACATTTAAAAGTGAGGGAATCTCGTGCAACAAAATCTTGCGCACGGGAAATCCTGTCGATGTGGTGATGGAAATCGCGGATAAATATGACTTGTTAGTCATCGGTGCTAGCGAGTCCTCCCTGCTTCATAGAATCTTTAATTCTCATCAAAATAGCATTGTAAATTCTTCGCCTATCCCTGTGCTAGTGGCAAAATAAGCAATGATTTAGTAGCCATAACGCAAAAAGATTTTGCAAACATAAAAATATGGTAACAAAGCAATGAACACATTTTTTTCACTTAAAGCATTGTTTGGAAATCTACTTGGTGTTAGAAATCTGCTTGCTTACGCGTTTGTCTGCGGAGTTGTTAGCACGCAAGCATTTGGGCTAGAGTTTGGCACGATGGGCAATGTCTCTGCGGGTATGGGAGGCGCAGGCGTGGCGGTGAAAAACTCGCCTTTCGCGCTTTATTATAATCCCGCGTTATTAAGTGCTGAAACAAAACGGGTTAGATTTGGATACTCGCTAGGGCTTGAAGTGCGTGAAAAAAACCTAGATAAAATCGTAGATATAAATCTAGCTGGATTAAATTCTAGCAATCTTACCTCCACCACAGGAGCGGATTTTAAGTCTATCCAACATAATTTAGAAACGCTAAAAAGCGCGCTTAGTCAAAATGCGTTTAATCTCATTAGTCAAAATGGCGTTACTTTTCAGTTTGCACCTGCGCTTTTGCGAGGGAGTATCGGCACATTTGGCGTAGGGTATTTTGCTTCATTTTATGGTGGCTCATCTATCAAAGCCGATACCAATAGAATGGAGCTGATTTTGAAGTATTCTAATGGCGGACAAGAAGCGTATTGTAAAGTGGATTTTAATGGTGGTTGCACCCCTAGCGATAAGGCAACTTATGATAGCTCATCACTTCAAAACTCCCTAGAGCAAGGCGATGCTCATAGCATAGTCGCACAAGGATTTTTGCTAAATGAGATTCCCATAGGCTATGCTTACACTTTTTATACCAAGTATGTAAATATCAATCTAGGCGTTAGTGGTAGGCTAATAAGTGCTAGCCTAAATAAGCAAACTACATTTTTATCAAGCACGACAAATCTAGGCAACGAAGCAAAAAACTTTGCTAATAAAGGCAACTTTGAAACAAAGGCAAATTTTGCTATTGACGCGGGGGCTATGCTAGAGATTGATTTGCCAGATTTTCGATACCTTACTTTTGGCTTTGTGGCAAAAAACATAAATAGCCCTAAATTTACCTACTCAAATGGTGGCGAAGTGCAGATAAAACCACAATTTCGACTAGGTGCAGCCTATAATCAAAAAAATCTAGTCCTAGCCATTGATGCGGATTTGAATCAAAATGAAATAATAAGCCATAGCAATCAAAAGCCTTTTAGTCAAATGGTAGGCGGTGGGATAAAGATTGATTTGCGTGCGTTTGACATTCGCGCAGGGCTTATGAAAGATATTCGTCAAGATGATGGGATTATCATCACCACAGGGGTAAATATTTTGGGCTTTTTAGATGTCGCCTTGCAATGTGGCACAGAGCTAGCACAGACGCAAAGATGGGGTTCTTTCCCCCGCTATCTTAGCTTAAAAGTGGGTGGGAATTTTTCTTTTTAGATTCTGTGGCGTTCGTGGCGTGAAAAGATTGCAAAGATTATGATGAAAATTGGCTTAAGGAGTTATAAATGAAGCGCGTGGTATGTTTGGTATTTTTTGGGTTTGTATCAAGCGGGATTTGTGCGCAAAAAGAAGCACAAATCAAAGGAATCCCTCCAGAAGTATTTGCACAAGCAAGGCTAGAGCAGCAAATAAGCGCACTTCAATTAAACAAATATTTGCGACAAGAGCTAGCAAACAAAGTCCAAAAAATCCGTGATTTTCGCTCGGAGCTAGAGATAGAGCGCAAAATCTTATTGCTAAAACTCCGCGATAATGAAATCGCTATCACGGCTAGCAAACGCGCCGAAAAAGAAGTGATAAAAAAAGAAGAAGCAAACAGGATTGATAAAATCTACAAAGAGCTAGGCTTGCCAAACCCCGCAAACGCACAAAATAACCAAAACAACCAAAATCCTAAACAAAAAGCAACGCCACAAAAGCCTTAATCTGCATTTTTTGCTTATGCGTTTTCACATTCTTTGCATTTGTGTTTTTTTGCATTTGTGTTTTGCCTAAATCTTATAAGCAATGTAAGATTTTGCTAGATTTTGCAAGCAAAAAGGCACGCTAAGCAAGCTTAAGGCAAGTCAAATATGGCAAAATCAAATAGCTACATTTTAAAAAACAAACTAGATTTTATACGGACTAGATTTTAAAATCCAAAATCGCATCGTGCAATTCGTTTGTTTTAAAAGAGATTTCTTTTGAGGCTTTTTGCATTTGTGTATTGATATTTGCTAGCTCTTTGACATACATATCGATTTTGCCACTATTGCCGATTAGGGCGGATACATTTTCATTGACAAGATTTGCCATCGCAGAGGATTCTAGCGATTTTTCTAAAGTCGTATTTATCGCTTTTTGTAGCGTATCTATGTCGCTTTGCATATTGTGCGAACCCTCCACTAGCTCTTGCATAGATTCTAAGCTCTCATCTATTTGGGTATTTACCTCATCGACTTGTTGAAGTATGCTTTTGGTAAATATGCTTGTTTCATTGATACTTGTTTGCGTGCGCTCTGCTAGCTTTCGCACCTCATCTGCGACTACGGCAAAACCCCTGCCGTGCTCGCCTGCCCTTGCTGCTTCAATCGCAGCATTTAGGGCTAGTAAATTTGTTTGCTCGGCGATTTCAGTTATCATTGATAGCACTCGTTGGATATTTTGGGCTTCTTTGGCTAGTTGCTCGATTTTGCTTGCATTGTTGCGCTCTTGCTCCATAGATTCTTGGATTTGAGTGGATACTTTGTGGATTATTTCTTTGGTAGATTTTGCATTTGCTATGGCAAGCTCTAGCTCTTTTTTGGTAGCTTGCAAGACTTTGATATTTTCATCTAGCGTTTGGCTAGATTTTTGCCCTAGCTGTGTATTTTCTTGGCTTATGGATTCTATCCTTTTAGAGTTAGAATCTAAGCAATTAGATACGCCCTCTAAAATCTGCACGGCATTTTTGTTGGATTTTATCGCGGATTGTATCCCTACAAAAACCTTGTGGATAAAGCCCAAAAATACATTTACAGATTTTGCCATTTGCCCTATGCAATCTTGACTTTTTGCCTCCACAGTTTCATTTAGAGCTTTATTATTGGTGATAAATACTAATTTATGATTGACTGCATCAAGGTTGTTTAAAATATTTTTGGTTACAAACACGCAAAGTAGCACGGTTGCAACGACAACAAGCGCATCTATCCACAATACCGCCCAAAATCCCCTCTGCCCAGCAGAGATTTTTGATTGCAAGATATTGGTTATATTGAGCGTGATTTTATCCTCCACTTCTTTTAAGCTATCGATTTTTGCTGTGATAGTATCCCACCATATTTTTGCTTCTATGCCGTAGTCTCCGCTTGCGTGGTGTTGTTTTATCACTTCTCGCATAGAATCTACTTTTTTAAAGCTATCTTGTTTTGTTGCATTATCATAAATCATTCTATCATTGCCATCTCCAAAATCTAAAAACGACTTTTCATACACTTCTTGCTTGGTTAGCAGGCTTATAAAGGTATTAAATTGCGCCTGTGTAGCAGGGGAGTTTGCGCTAAGCATAGCATTGCCTGTGGCTCTCTCTAGCCCTGCATATTCTTTGGCATACAAAAAATTTGTATAGCTAAACATTAGTCGCAAAATATGAGAATCTTTTAGTAAATTTGTAGATTTTGTGATGCTCTCTAGTAGCGTGGCTATGCTCTTTGTATAATACCCAATAGTTGGCGCAATAAGTGGGGAATCGCCTTTTAGCGAATTATCAGCATTGCTCCTAATAGTCGCTAGATTATTTAGCGTGTCAAATCCGCTTTGCAAATCAAAGCCTTTTAGAGAATCTTTATTGTTTGCAAATGCTTGTTTTAGCTCATCTAGCACCAAATCCGTGCTTTTTCTTTGGGATTTTAGCTCGCTAGAAAATTTGCTTCCTTTGCTTGAGAGAAACCCCGCACTAAGCCCGCGCTCTTTTTGCAACTCGTGGATAAGGTTTGAAACTTTGGCAGAAATGTTGATTTGCATAAAAAGTGATTGATGAGCGTTTAAGGAATCTTTGGTTGATTTTAGCGACATAAATACCAAAACAACACACGCAAGAAGTGGGAGCAGGGCTAGACTTAAGATTTTGCTTGTCAAAGAAAAGCGATTTAGAATGTTCATATTTAACCTCTTTAGCATTTGAATTACGAAGTGGTAAAATCATATCATAATTTGGCGTTTTTTTTTTTTTTGTAATTCTTGTTTTTGTTTGATTGATTGCTTAAGATTTGCTACAATTACGCCCAATAACTTTAGGATTGTAAGGATACTCCAATGCAGACAGAAAAAAACGATTGTCCAAAAAGTGGGCAAAAAAAGCGAGTGTTGATAAAGTTTTCAGGGGAAGCGTTGGCTGGGGAGAGTGGCTTTGGCATAGAGCCTAGTATCCTAAACTACATAGCAGGCGAAATCAAAGAACTGCTAGAAGCAAGTATCGAAGTGGGGATAGTCATTGGCGGGGGAAATATTATACGCGGAGTTACCGCCGCACAAGGTGGAATCATACGGCGCACAAGCGGGGATTATATGGGTATGCTAGCCACTGTGATAAATGCTGTGGCGATGCAAGAAGCACTAGAGCATAGCGGGCTAGATGTGCGCGTGCAAAGCGCGATAGAAATCCAAGAAGTATGCGAGACTTACATTTATCGCAGAGCAATTAGGCATTTAGAAAAAGGGCGAGTTGTGATATTTGCCGCAGGGACGGGGAATCCATTTTTTACCACTGATACGACAGCGACTCTGCGGGCGGTAGAAATCGGCGCGGAATATGTCATCAAAGCCACAAAAGTCGATGGTGTCTATGACAAAGACCCCAAAAAATACAAAGACGCAAAAAAGCTAGATAAAATGAGCTATGATGAGGCGTTGGCAGAAAATATCAAAGTAATGGACGATACGGCTATCGCACTTGCTAAGGACAATAAGTTGCCAATCGTAGTGTGTAATATGTTTAAAAAAGGAAATCTAGCTGCTATCGTGCGTGATAATGCTGGAATCTGCTCGGTGGTTGGGTAGTTTTTTGGTTAAGTTTTGATTAAAAATGTAGTTTTTGCTAGGTTTTATGTGTGGATTTTGTGATGGGATTTTGTAAAGGGGTTTTTGAAGTTTTTGTGATTTTAAGGAGTGGCCGGGAGAGAGGGATTCGAACCCCCGGAGGTGTTACCCTCAACGGTTTTCAAGACCGCCGCTTTCAACCACTCAGCCATCTCCCGCAGTGTCATTTAAGCGAAATATAAAATCTATTGAAAAAGTCAAATAAAGATTTGGAGGCGACACTCGGAGTCGAACCGAGGAATGGAAGCTTTGCAGGCTTCTGCCTTACCACTTGGCTATGTCGCCATTTTTTGAAATCTTTTGCAAAATCCAAAATGTCAAAAACAATTTTTAGATTTTATTTGGGGTGGTGGTGCCCGGAGTCGGACTTGAACCGACACGGAAGCAATATCCGAGGGATTTTAAGTCCCTTGTGTCTACCATTCCACCACCCGGGCATTTATTATCAAATAGCGTAAGGCTAAGACTTTTATGCAAAAATTTGCAAATTTCATAAAAAAATGGAGCGGGAAACGGGGATCGAACCCGCGACCCCAACCTTGGCAAGGTTGTGCTCTACCACTGAGCTATTCCCGCACTATGTCAAACCTCACAAAAACTAAAAAACTTGCAAAATCGCAAAAATAAAGCTGTAATTTTAGCAATGCTTTATGAAAAAATCAAGACTAAAAGCATATTTTTACGATTTTTGACTACAATATCGCTTTGATTTTATGATGATTTTTTATGGCATTTACACGCCGTATTTGTGTCTTGTTTTTGGGCTTCTTAGCGACTTAAATATATATTTGGCAAGCATTAAAACCGCTAGATATTTAAGCATTTTATAAGAAAGCATTATGACATTATAAAAGCATTGATAAACAGCATTGTGGAGAGCGCGTTATGCAATTTGAACCTTATCCTTTTGAGAAACTAAACAAACTGCTAGAAGGCATAACCCCCGCACAACCTGCAAGAAAGCTAACCATTGGCGAGCCACAATTCCCCACCCCAAAATCTATCCAAAAAGCCCTCATAGATTCTGCCGATGAATTGCGCTACTATCCTGCTTCAAAGGGCGAGGATTACCTAAAAAAAAGCATTTTAGGTTTTTTGGAGCGTAGGTTTGGCACAAAGCTAGATTTTAGTCAAATGCTACCCACATTTGGCACACGCGAAGTGCTATTTAATTTCCCTCAATGGTTTTTTGCAAACATAAAAGCCCCTGTGCTAGCCCACCCAAATCCATTCTATCAAATCTATGAGGGAGCGGCTAAAGCAAGCGGTGCAAAAAGCATTTATATGAATCTAACCCCAGAAAATGGCTTTAAACCCACTCTTAGCAAGGAGCAAATGCAGCTTGCAAACCTTGTGATTTTAAATTCTCCAAATAACCCCACAGGCGTAGCCCTAAGCCTAGAAGAGCTAAAAATATGGGCACAAAACGCCCTAGAATATGATTTTGTGCTTTTAAATGATGAATGTTATAGCGAAATCTATCAGCACACGCCTCCCGCTTCGATTTTGCAAGCCTCACTAGAAATCGGCAACAACGATTTTAAAAATATCTTAGCAATCAATTCGATTTCTAAGCGTTGCTCATCCCCGGGCTTGCGTAGCGGATTTATCGCGGGGGATAAAAAGATTTTAGAGCCTTACGCGCTTTATCGCACTTATGCGGGGCTAGCTATCCCACTGCCTTTGCAGAGGGCTGCAAGCATAGCGTGGAGCGAAAAAAGCGCGAAAGAAGCAGAATCTATCCGCAAAACTTACGCACAAAATCTAAGTCTAGCCCAAAGCCTTTTTCCGAGCGCAAATGTCCCGTCTTTTAGCTTTTATATGTGGCTTTTTGTGGGAGATGATTTAGCGTTTGCTAAACAGCTTTATGCACAAAGCGGGCTTGTCGTCTTGCCGGGGAGTTTTTTAGGCAGAGAGGGGGCAGGCAGGGGATTTGTGCGAGTGGCATTAGTTTATGAGCCTAGCATTATGCGCGAAATGCTAGAATCCTTGCTTGCGTTTTATGAGACATATACAAATTCCCGCGCACACAACCTAAAAAGCGCGCTAAGTGCCAATCTAGCCTCCCTCCCTCCGCTATCAAATGCAAAAGTGCATTTTATCGGTATCGGTGGCATAGGCATTTCAGGGCTTGCCAAATACCTAAAAGCTCAAGGTGCAACCATAAGCGGTAGCGATATAGCACACTCGCCCACCACGCATTATTTGCGCTCTTTAGGTGCAAATATCACTATCCCGCACGACAAAAAAGCCATCAAAGACCAAAATATTATTATCCACTCCGCCATCATTAAGCAGGATAACCCAGAGATTTTGCTCGCACAAAGAAAACATATCCCCGTGCTATCGCGCAAGCAGGCATTAAGCCTAATACTAGATTCTAAGCGCGTGTATAGCGTGTGTGGAGCGCACGGCAAATCCACCACAAGTGCTATGCTAAGCGCGATTTTTAATGAATATGGAGCAATTATTGGGGCGGAGAGCAAAGAGTTTCACTCAAATGTGCGCGAAGTCTCAAGCCAAAGCATCGTCTTTGAAGCTGATGAGTCAGACAAAAGTTTTCTAAATTCAAATCCATATTTTGCCATCGTGCCAAATGCTGAACCAGAGCATTTAGAGACTTACAACCACAATGTAGATGAGCTTCATAGTGCGTATAGGGAGTTTCTTTGCAAAGCAAAAGTGCGCGTTATCAATAAAGAAGATGAATTTTTATCTAGGTTTTCTAATGAGGCAAAATCTAGCCAAAATTCTAGTAAAAATACTAGCCATAAATCAAGCAAAAATCTGCGCGACAAAACACGCGACAACAAAGACTACTTGCCCCATATCGCGCTTTATCCATCAAAAGATATTAGCGATATTTCATACACGCTTAAAAATGACGAACCATATACGAGATTTTGCCTAAAAGATTTTGGGAGTTTTGAAGTGTGGGGGTTTGGGGAGCATATCGCGCTAAATGCCTCTCTAGCCATACTTACCGCCCTAGAATCAAAAGCTAGAGATTTACTAGAATCTACTCAAAAAGATTCTAGCCATAAGGATTTTATACAATATTCTACAATGCTAGATTCTGCGTGCAAAGAAAAAATCCTGCAAGAAATACGAACAAATCTAAGTAATTTTTGTGGAATCAAAAAACGATTTGACATTTTGACAAAAGAAAATCTAACCATTATCGATGACTACGCACACCACCCCACCGAGATTTTAGCCACGCTAAATTCGCTAGAGATTTATGCAAAATTGCGCAACATAAAAGAGATTTGTATCATTTGGCAGCCGCATAAATATTCGCGCCTTTTTGACAATCTAAGCGCGTTTCAACAATGCTTTAGCACAAAATATCGCCTTGTGATTTTGCCTGTATGGGCGGCGGGCGAGGAAGTGCGCGAAGTGGATTTTGCATCACTTTTTGCACACGCAAAGCCTACCCTTGCTACGCGCATAGCTCGCACAAATGACGCGATTGAAATTTTTGAAGGCACAAATCCTATCGATAAAATCAAAAAAGGCATAGTCATAGGCTTTGGTGCGGGCGATATTACCTACCAACTTCGCGGTGTAAAGTAGCTAAAAATAGCAAAAAAGAGGTATTTATAATGATAGAAATCATCTCAATATGCGTGCTTTATGTCCTGCTAGTCGCGCTTGGCATTAGCATTTTGCATAATGCAACTATTTCTCTTGTGAAAAAATTTTTCATAGGGCTTGTTTGGGTTTTAGCACTAGGACTATCAGCGGTGTATAACTACCAGCAAATCTCGCCAGATAGTTTCTTTTTGGAGCTTGAAGGGGCGTTTAGAGGGGGCAAGACGCTAAATTGTGAGGGATTTTTGGTAAATAAAAGTGATTTTAATCTAATCGGGCAAACCTCTATGCTAATTGGCAAAAATGGCTCTCCTACTAGCAATATCATAATCTCACTAGAAAAATGCCACATCATCATTCCCACAGAAACCAACGATGACGAAGAAAACATAGACGGGCAAAAAATCGAAGACATACAAAGGGATTAGGGTTTTATTTTGCATATTTTTTGATTTGCATTTTTTGTGATTTTAGACATTTGAGAAAATCTATACCCCAAATCCTAAATAAAAAGCGATAAAATATCAGCACATAAACCAAAAATATTAAGGCATTTTTGGTGTTTTTTAGATTTTGCGCTCAAAATCTAGTTTGCGCAAAAATCTAAGACAAAATTTTGTAAATAAGGTTTTTTTGAAGCAAAGATTTTTGTCATTTTTATCAAATGCAAAAAAAGCAAAATCTAATACAAAATCTAGCGCAAAATCAACCAAAATAGTCAAAATCCACGCAAAATACGACAAAACAGCAAACAAAACAAACAAAACAAAAAAGGAAAATCTAAAAATGGATATAAAAAAACGGCTTATTGCATATATTGTCCCGCGTTTTGGGTTTGTGCTGACTTGGATTTTGTGTGCTTTTAATAAAAATCGCTTTTTTTTGCACGAAAATTTAGAAAATGAAAATATCCTCATTTGCTTTTGGCACGGTGAAATGCTAATGATGCCATTTTTGTATCGCAAACTGCGCTCAAAGCCAAACACACATAATGTCCATATTATTAGCTCTAGCCATTTTGATGGCGGGCTTATCGCGTCTATGTGCGAGCTTTTTGGTATGAAAACCATTCGTGGTAGCACGGATTTGGGTGGCAAAAAAGGAGGAGTCCTAGCTTTAATGCAATCCATAAAGGCATTAAAAAGTGGCGCAGACATAGGCATAGCGATGGATGGACCACGCGGACCATATCATCATATCGCCGATGGGCTAATAATGATGGCTCAAAAAAGTGGCAAAAAAATCAGTTTATGTCGCATAGTGCCTAGCCGATTTTATGAGTTTAAAACTTGGGACAGATTTTGCTTGCCTCTTCCTTTTGGAGAGATATGCTATTATGGATTTGAGGGTTTTAAGATAGATTCTAGCCTAAGCATAGAGGAAGCAAGGCAAGTGCTAAAACAAAAAGTCGCACAAATTGATGAAATATTAACAAACCCTGCCCAAAATAAAACAGCTAAAAATAACGATTTAGAGGCTAGCACAAACAAAAATCAAGCAAACAAAAATTGTCAAAATCCACGCCAAAATCCACGAAAGAAAGGATTTCGCCCAAATCTATCTTAGGGCTTAGGCTATCGCGTAAAGCGCGTAAAATCTAAGCTCAAAATACAAGCAAAAGGATACCAAATGGGAATCATACATTCGCTTCTCTCGCCTTTTTTTAGCAAGGTGTTTATCTCTATCAATGTCGATGCGCTATCTTGCGCGATAAAAGTCGTGCGCATCAAAAAAGAGCGCACCATAGAATCTTTTGTCAAAGAGTTTAAAACAGGAGAAAACAAAATCCCAATGGACGCGGTAAAAATCGTGCGCAAATACCGTAGAAAATACCCATTTACCTACATAAGCGTGCTTTTAAAATCTCTCGCACAAGGTGTAGTAATCCAAAAAAATGGCAAGGATTTTTTCCTAGCAAATGTTCGCCCACAAGAGTGCGAAATAATCACCGTTGGCACTTGTCGCGTATTTGCCAAAAAAGCGTTGCTTAGGGATTATTTGCGTAAATATGACATTGTAAATGGGGTGGATTTTGTGTTTTCGCCATTTTTGCTTATCGCTGCAAACTCGCTAAGCTATCCCACACTTGGAAATAATCTTTATGTCCTACTTCAGCGTAGCAATATCGCTCTAATGGTTATCAATCGTCAGCAGATTTTATTTTCGGGCTTTTTCCTCGCACAAAGCGAAATCAGCGCGCTAAATCGAGAGGAAAATCAACGCCCCACTTTGCATCTGCGTAATTTTGAGGATTTTTCGCTTGATGATGATTTTGATAATTTTCAAAAAATGGAGGGCGAAACCTCTATGGAAAATCTACAAACCGATATGTTTATCCCCAATTTAGAAGAGAAAAAAATCAACTATGATGATATGCCCCGTGCGATTGTGATTAGCAAAGTGTTGCTTGATGGGATAAAAGAGTATTACCAAAATCCATTTTATAATGGCGAATTTATCGACAGAATCATATTTTTGGACGCTTGCAAGCTAAGCGATGAAGCGTATGATTTTATCTGCAAAGAAGTGATGATAGAATCGGTAAAAAGGGATTTTGACTTGCCAACTTTGCTGGTAAATTTTGCCATTCGAGAGCTTAGCCGAGAAGAATAGCAAGGCAAGAAGCCAAAACAGGCAAGCATAAGGAGAAAAACAATGAGGATTAGCTTTGTCCGCCCAAAAATAAAATATAT